>NZ_JARAYQ010000018.1:0-65302 GCF_033794505.1 Streptomyces sp. MB09-01
CGGGCCGGGTCCGTACTCAGTGAACTCGCGCGTATCGAGCGCGATGCGATGAAGGCACTCACCATGCTCTAGGGACCGTCCAGCGAATCGACGGCTGAACAGGCGACCGGTCCGACCCGGGGCGCCGAGCAGGGTGCCCGCACTTCGCTACTGGACAGCGTTATGTTGGAGGCCAGGGCGCCGAGAGGCCCCTTCCCGCGGTGTCCCGCATCTCAATTCATTACGTCGCGCCCGCCCGAGTGATGCGCAAGCTCGGCGTGTGGTTGCGGCCGGTGGACTTCCGCGGTCCAGTCCAGCCCCCGGTGGTCGTTCAGCGGCAAAGCCCCCGCCTCATCGCGCCCACTCCACGCCGAGGTGGGCGAGTGCCCGGATGTACGGGAGCGGTGTTTGTGATCGGCGGCCAGTTGGCTGATGTGGGTTTTTCATTTTGGGCCGTACAGCGGGGTGGTGCGTGGAGTCGTCCGTCGTTGGATGGAGCGGTAGTGATCGTTGCGGTGTGAGCTGCACGCTTGTCAGGTGCTGGGCTTGGTGATCAGTTGTGATCAGGTCTCCTGCGCGCTGGTCTCTTTGGCTGATTGTGGATATGCGGCGTCCGTCGTAGCGCCCAGCCCGCCCGAGCGTGCCCTCTCAGTTGATTCAGTCGAACAGACCGAGGTCTGCCAGCTGTTTCCGCTGCTCCTGCGGGAGTGCCGCTTGCCGGCTGCGCATGTTGCTGCGCCATACCCCAAGCCGTACTTCTACGTCCTTTCCGTCGTGGCGCACGACTTCCACGTGCGAGCGGGGAATCTGCGCCGCCGTTCCTTCCTGCGCGGTGTACTGCGCGAGGGCTTCTCAGCGCGTGGGTGATGTGCTTGAGACCTCACATTGGAGAGGCATCTGTCCCGCCGTCCACGCCCGATGTCTTCATGAATGCGGCCAGCCGTTCGTACGCCGTGCCTGTTTCCTTCGGCTTGCCCCAAGGCTCGGGATGGAGGTACGTGCCACGCTCGTCCTCGGGCTTCTCCTCTTCGACTGTGAAGGGGTTTGCCCGCACGTAGGGGTCCTGCCGTACGCCGGTCACCTGCCAGGACACCTTCGCCTCGGGTCTGTCAGTGGCGATGACGAAGCGGTTGTCCTGCACCTCTTTTGAGATGACCGCTTGGGCGAATCCACCGATAACAGTGAGCTGATACCGGAAGTCTTTGTTCAGTGCTTGAAAGTACTCGGGCAGCTCTACGACGGCTGACGCCTCATGGTCCGTCACAACGGTGCCGCTGTAGACGTTGAGCTGATCCGGCGACTCGACGCAGGCATGCTGCAGGTAGCGGTTCTCGGGATCCAGAGGGTGGTCGATGCGGAACGCCTTGGTGCCTGCGACGACGAGGTCGCCCCAAACGACGACGCTGCCGCTGAACCACCCGGCAAGGGCATTTTCGTGCCCAGCCATGCCGAGCACGCCCACCGCGCGCCGGCGCCAGTGCCAATCCTCGGTCTCGGCGTCAGGTTCGCCGTAGGCGATTCCGGCGACGGCGATGCCGCCTCTGCCCCTCGACACTCCCCTGATGCCCGAATGCCCCGACTCAACCCCGTGAGTCCAGCTGAAGCCGAACACCCCTGTCCTGCCATTCGCGACGATGCCGGAGCCGGCCGCAGTTTCGCTTTGGAACGGACCGTTCTGGACGTGAAGCGTCCCGGCCCTAGCCGTGGAGGTCAGCACAGTCTTGTCCAGTTCGGCATCATTGCTTTGGCCGAACTGCATCGAACCTGTAGTCATACGGGAGCCTTCATTCGTCTTTTTGGCCTGTCCCCATGCAACACCCCCGCAAGCGATCGCCAGATGATCTCCCGCATTTGGGGGTGGTGTGTCGCTCCGTCGAAGGGGAGGGTGCAGTCCTCCCAGTACGCCACGAGGTCTTCCTCGGTCACCGACAGCAGATCGACCGGCGCTCCCGGTGATGGGTGTCGCAGATTCTTCACCGGCTCGGCGACGGGGTTGTCTCCGTGGGTGGTCGCGGGCGGCGACCTCGATGCCGAGTTCCACATCGGCCTCACCGTCCCCGGAGCCTCGTTCGCCTGGGACACCAGCGGCAACCACGCCCCCACCCGCCTTCGCGGGTCTGACCCGACCACCGGCGTGTGGGCGGTCGTCGACTATGACGGCCGCACCGCGGCCGACTTCGCCGTCACGCAGGCCGGACCTCGATGGCTGTGGGACGAGATCACCGCCTCATACCAGCGGTGGGAGGAGCTCGGCCGACCCAGCATCGACAGGTACGGCCTGACCGTGACATCAGGTGGCACCGCGACGTGGGTGGACTCTCCCGCGATCACGATGGCCACCCGCTGATCACGGAGCCCGCCGAATGCCTCCCCGCAGGTGCAGGAGCAGCTGAGCTTTTGTCCCGCCTTCTGCCTGCTACGGCGTTTCGTGTCCCTTGAGGGCCAGGAGTCGGCCCGCCGCGGGGCAAGGCGATCGGCGGCGCGAGGGTGTCCGACCCCACGATGCTCGCCATGGCCCTGCACCTGCGGGACGCTGAGAAGCTGAGCCTGCGGGACATCGCCCCCCGGCTCGTCATCACCAGGAGCAAGAAGAAGGGGCAGCACCCCAGTCCCGCGACCGTCCTGCGGATGCTCCGGGACCACGACGACCAGATGGCCGCCGATGCCGAGATGCAGACGCAGAACGACCACGCCGTAGGCCTCGGTGGCGTACCGGTACTGCATCCCGCGATCGTGCCACGCCCCCACCGCCGGACCCCGCCGCCGACACCAGGGCCTACGGGTGACACCGGAGGCGGTGTTGAACGCGTTCAACACCTCTGACAGTATGGCTTCCGGTGAACCTGCCGAGCAGCGGAGTCGGATCCGCCTGCCCTCGCGACGGGTCGCCACGAGACCGGAGGTGGGCACGACATGGGCCTGATCCTGCTACTCCTCGCCCTGATAGTCGCCCTCGCCGTCGCCCTTGTGGCCCTGGCCGTGATCCTCACGGCGAGCGCGGGCCTGGGCCTCGCGACCGCCGCGGTGAGCCGCAGGCTGCCGCTCTGGGCCAGGATCACGCTGCTGCTGACCCTTGCCGCCGCTCCGGCGGCGGCGCTGGTGAGCACCCTGGACGTCGCGGCCGTCTGGCAGCTGGCCGCTTGGGCGCTGCCGTTCCTCACGACGGTCGCCTCAGGAGCCGCCTGGCTCGCCTTCGAAGCCTACAGGCGCCGCGCGCCCAGGCTCCCGAAGCCGGCATGGCCGGTCCGCCACGTACCGGCCGCCGGTCGCTGAGCACGCACCACTCACCCGCGGTCGTACACGGGGTCCAGCCGAGATACGCGCCAAAGGGGCAATGAGTTGATCGCCCGAGGGTGAGACGCCACCCCACCAGAACCGCCTTGCCCAAGGTCATCACGGCGACGATTACCCCGGCCAGTTGTGTGCGACATCCCGTGAGTTCCACTGATCCCCGGAGAGAGTCCAGCCTGCTGGCCAGGGGGTTCACCCCTCCCTCCGTGGCTCGGGTCCCAGTGAAGGAAGTTCATGATTCATGAAGCAATCTCAGCTTTAACGATGGTTCCACTTTCTGGGTGAAGCTGAGGGGGCTCGGGTTGGCGCTGGCCGCTGTACGGGATCTGCGCGACTTCAGGGCACCGGCTTCGACTGAGCAACCGGAGGCGTTCGAGACGGATGTGCTCTCCGGCTTCGTGCTGGCGCGGGCCTCGGCAGGGCTGGCAGCCGGCACCATCCGCGGGGACGTCGGCAACCTGGAGCAGATCCGCACGTGGTTCGGCCGACCGCCATGGGACATGGAGCCCGCCGACGCCGACGCCGACGCCGACGCCTACTTCGGGCGGGTCCTGCGCGGCTCGCCTTCCTCGACCGGTAGCGGCAGTTGCTGCGCTCCCCGCGTACGACCTGACCGAGGGAGCACGGCCGGGCCACTCCCTCCGCCAGTAAGCTGAGCATCGCCGAACTGATCAAGCACGCCGCGCGCTGCGAGCGTGGCTGGACGGCCCTCGTCCTGCGGCGCTCCGGCGCCCTGCAGCGGGCGGCCGACGAGTCGGACGACGACGAGTTCCGGCCCGCGCCCGGCGAGACCCTGGCCGGGCTGCTGGCCGACTGCGAGCTGGCGACCGGGGAGACCGACGAGGCCGTCGCCGGCATCGCCGACCTCGGCCAGGGCGTTCCCGTCCCCCGGGGGTGTGCCGTGGTTCCCCGCCGACGTCGAGGAGTGGTCGGTGCGGTGGGTGCTGCTGCACCTGATCGAGGAGACCGCACGCCACGGCGGCCACGCCGACATCATCCGCGAGAGCCTGGACGGCGCCACCCTCTACCCGCTGATGGCCGCCGCCGAGCCGTGGCCCGACCCGTGGTTCGAGCCCGGGGAGCCCGCCGCGCCCGCCGGCTGAGGGCTACGGGCCGTCAGAAGTCGTGCTCCATCGGCCGGATATGGTCGAGGCGCTCTTGCGGACCGGTCCTACGCTGGAGGCATGGCCAACGATCCCTTGCTGAGACAAGGTCCCGACTCGACGGATCTTGTCCTGCGCGCCGGCCCGGCCGGGCCGGCGTGGAACGCGCTGACCTCGGCGGGGCCGGCGCTGTTCACTCCGCTCGCCCTGGGCGTGCCGACCCTGCTCGTCGCCTTCTGGATGGCGCTGGCCGGGGCGCGGGCGTCGACCGTGTTCGTGGTGGTGGGGGTGATCGCCGGGCTGGAGTACCTGATCGGCTGGCCGGCGCTGGCCTTTTCCCGGGCCCGGGACATCCTGCGGGTGGAGTTCGCGCCGGCCGGGGTGCCCGCGTCCCTGCGGTTGGTCCGGGCCGCCGGGCCGGACGACTGGCTGACCGTCAAGACCCTGCGCGAGGTGCGGCTGACGCACAAGGTGGTGGAGCCGTACCAGGGGGACTACAAGCCGGCCGTCTCCACGCTCGCGCTGGAACTCGTCCTGCGGGGCGTCCGGGAGCGGCTCGCGCTCCCGTTCGGCGGCGACCCGCAGCGGCTCGCCGACGCGCTGGAGGCCCTGCTCGGCCCGGCTGGGGTCGTGGTGGAGCTGCGCACCGAGCGCAGCACGCGCGATCGGCCGCAGCCCAACTCCGGCTGGACCTCCGGCGGTTCGGCCTCGGCCGGCTCGGGTGGCGGCTGACCCCGGGCTACCCGTGGCGCTCCCCGGCCGGGGAGCGCCCGTCGATGCAGCCGGCGGCAGGCGGTGCGGGGCAGCCTGCCGCTACTTGGGCGCGTTGAGCCGCCGGGTCGGCTCGGCCGCAGCCGGGTCCTCCGGCCACGGGTGGCGGGGTAGCGGCCGCGGAGCTCGGCCCGCAGGGCGCGGTAGCCTCGCGCCAGAACGACGCGAGGCCTGCCGGTGACGGCGGGCGGGTGCCCAGCCGGGGAGAGCAGGTGGACGGTCAGCGGGGCCCGCCCGTCCGCCAGCGCGGGGGCGGCAGACCAGCCGAACAACTCCTGGAGTTTCACCGCGAGTACGGGCCGCTTGCCGCTGTAGTCGACCCGGACCCGAGCCCGGCCATGGGGACCAGCGGGACAGTCAGTATCGGTGAGAACGATCATGATCGGTGGTGGCGGTCCGTCAATGCCCTCGCTCGGGTCGTGAGGCTCCGATCTTTTCCATCGACGAGAAGACCGCGATTCGTTACGCGGCCTCCGCACGGCAACTCATGGAACAGTCAGCCGAAGCCGATACCGTGGCTTCACCACGAACCCACGGGTCCACCCCCTCGCAGCACGGCGACGAACCCCCGGGTTCCCACTGAAGACCCTTCAGTTTCCTCGAACCCACGGGCATCCCGGCCCTGTCCTCCCGAAGCTGCCACGAAGTGACAAGTAGCTCTCTGTAGCAAATCCGGGGTGGGCTTGTCCGGGTTTTCGATCTTTCCGGATTCTTGAGGAGCCGCTCGGCGACGTTGGTCCGGTCACGAAGACCGGAGGGAGCGCGGAGTGCGGCAGGAGTGGGAGCCGGAGGACTTGATCGAGGTCTGGACGCTGTTCGGAGGAGGACCAGGAGCGGCTTCGGAGCAAGTCGGGGGCGGCGAACCGGCTGGGTTTCGCGCTCTTGCCGAAGTTCTTCGGCTTCCGAAGAACTGCCGAGGAACACGGAACGGACCGGGGCGCCCCATACGTTGAGCAGGGCGGGGCCACACCGTGCGCACCCGACGAGCACCGAAGCGATGGGGGACGCGTGCCGCAACGGAGCCGCTCCGCGCGCCTGGCCGCGTCCGCGCTGACCCTCGTCGTCACCGTCCTCGCGCTGTTCGTCCCGGTGGCCGGGGCGCAGGGCATGCTCATGCCCGCCGACAGGCCGCTCGCCCACCACACGGTGGCGGGGCACGCCGGACAAGGGGCAGGACCGGACGACGTCCCGGCGCGGCATGTCGCGGTCACGCACCGACCTGACGCCCACATCCCGGGCCCGCAGCCTGCGGGCCCCGCGCGTACGGCCGTCGACACGGCCCCGTGCCGCGCCCTGGGCGGGCCCGACACGGGCCCCGCCACCGCACTCGCGCCGCCGCGCAGGCCGGCCGAGTCCGCCGCCCCGCGCGGCCCGCCCCACCGATGAGCACGCAGACCGTCATCGACGCCTGACCCTTCTGACCCGGCGCACACCGCGCGGGGCCGGTCACGCGTCCCTCCGTCCTGCCCTCATCGTGGAGTACGCATGTTTCGCGCACCCTTGTCCCGCCCACCCTTGTGGAGGGCGATCGTCGCGCTGGCGGCCGTCGCGCTGTCCCTCTATATCGCCCTCACCCAATCCGCCCGCCTCGGCCTCGATCTGCGCGGCGGCACCCAGATCGTCCTGGAGACCCGGGACTCACCCACCGTCAAGGCCGACGCCGCATCCACCGACCGCGCTCTGGAGGTCCTCAGGCAGCGCGTCGACGCCCTCGGCGTCTCCGAACCCGGCATCGCCCGCTCCGGCGAGAAACGGATCATCGTCGAACTGCCCGGAGTGCAGGACCCACGCAAGGCCGCCGAGGTCATCGGCCGCACCGCACAGCTCACGGTCCACCCGGTGACGGGGGCGACGGCCGACAAGGGCTCCGCGAACCCCGAGGCCGACGGATCGCGCACCCTGCCCGACCCGGACCAGCCGGGCAACCACCTGAAGCTGGGCCCCACCGCCCTCACCGGCGAGGGGGTCAAGGACGCCGAGGCGGTCCTGGACCAGCAGTCGCTGGGCGGCTGGATGGTCTCCCTCGACTTCCGCAAGGGCGCGGGCGACACCTGGGCGAAGATCACCTCGGACGCGGCCTGCGCGCCTCAGGGCGCTCCGGAACGCCGCGTCGTCATCACCCTCGACAACAAGATCATCTCGGCGCCCGGCGTCACCGCGGACGTGGTGTGCGGGACCGGTATCACCGGCGGCTCCACGCAGATCAGCGGCGACTTCGGCCGGGCCGAGGCGCGCGACCTGGCGGCGCTCGTGAAGGGCGGCGCGCTGCCGGTGCCCCTCGACGTCGTGGAGCAGCGCACGGTCGGCCCGACGCTCGGCGCCGACGCAATCGAGGCGAGCACCAAGGCCGCGCTCATCGGCATCGCCCTGACCGCACTGTTCATCACCGTCGTCTACCGGCTCCTTGGCGCGCTCGCCGCCTTGGCCCTCGCGCTGTACGGCCTCATCTCGTACGCCGCTCTGGTGGCGCTCGGCGCGACGCTCACGCTGCCGGGGCTCGCCGGGTTCGTCCTGGCGATCGGCATGGCGGTGGACGCGAACGTCCTGGTCTTCGAACGGGCCAGGGAGGAGTACCTGGGCGTCCGTTCCAAGGACTTGGCGAAGCCGGTGAAGACCGGCTTCGCGAAGGCGTGGAGCGCGGTGATCGACTCGAACGTGACGACGCTGCTCGCCGCGGGATTGCTGTTCTTCTTCGCCACGGGCCCGGTCAAGGGCTTCGGGGTCACCCTGTGCATCGGCGTCCTGGCATCGATGCTCACGGCGCTCGTGATCACCCGCGCGCTCGCGGACTTCGCCGTCGCCCGCAGCTTCGTACGCAAGCGCCCCGGTCTGACGGGCATCGCCTCGACGGGCCGAGTCCGCACATGGCTGTCCCGCCGCAACCCGAACCTGGTCCGCCACCGTCGCCGCTGGCTCGGCGCGAGCGCACTCCTGGTGGCGGTGGCCGTCGCAGGAATCTTCATCCGCGGCCTGGACTTCGGCGTGGAGTTCACCGGCGGCCGCCTCGTCGAGTACAGCACCAGCAGGTCCGTCGACGCGGACACGGCCCGGAACGCCGTGTCCGACGCGGGGTTCCCGCGCGCGGTGGTGCAGGAGTCCGGCGACGGCGACATCACCGTACGCACGGAGAAGCTCACCGACGACGAACAGCAGCGCGTCAAGGCGGCCTTGGAGAAGCCCGGCGGAACCGTCACGGTGGAGCGTGACGAACAGATCGGCCCGAGCCTCGGCAGCGAACTGCGCCACAAGGCGCTCCTGGCCCTGGGCATCGCCGTGGCCGCCCAACTGATCTACCTCAGCGTGCGGTTCCGCTGGACCCTGGCGGCAGCGGCAGTCTCTGCGATGGTCCACGACGTCCTCCTCGTGGTGGGCCTGTTCGCCTGGCTGGGCAGGCCGGTGGACAGCGTCTTCCTGGCGGCGCTGCTCACGGTGATCGGCTACTCCGTGAACGACACGGTGGTCGTCTTCGACCGCGTCCGCGAAGCGCGCCGCCGAGACCCCCTTGGCGACCTGGAGAAAACGGCCAACCACGCGGTGGTCCAGACACTCCCGCGCACGGTGAACACGGGCATGGGAGCCCTGTTCATCCTGACCGCATTGGCGGTACTGGGCGGCGACTCGCTGGCGGACTTCTCCGTGGCGCTGATCGCGGGCGTCCTGGTCGGCATCGCCTCGACCATCTTCACCGCGGTCCCGATCGCGATCGCCCTGGAACACCGCAACCCAACACCCCCACCGGCACGGGACCGCCGCGCCGCGAAGGAAGTCCCTGACGGGTACAGCCCGCTGGAGGCGCGGGGAAAGAAGGAGAGGGGGACGGGGGCGGTCGTCTGAGCCCGCAAGGACGGCCCTTAGGACGAGGGTAGCCTCCATCACACGCCGACCGGGCCTCCACGGAGCTCCGACAACCGCGGCCACGCTCCGTGGAGGCCCGGTCGGGACAGGGCCTGCTGAGCGCGCACTCACCCCGTCTGAGCGCGCCGTTCCTGCACCCGCTGCGTCTGACGCTGCCGCCCGGATGGCGCCGGGCGGCCCAGAAGCTGGGCTGCGTCCTCACCTTCGCGGGCGACGACCTGGGGCTGTCGCCGAATGCCGCCGCGGGCCGGTCGGACAACCTGATGGAAACCGCGTCCGCCGCCGTCGAGCGCGCGGGTCTGGCAGTGGGAACGGCTCCAGTCAGAGAGAGGTGACAGCGGCCTCCTGGGCGACGTCCTGCGCATCGGGTACAGGACCGGGCACCATGGACGCGGCCGGCGCGAGGTCGAGGTGGGAGTTCATGTCCAGCTCGAACCGGCCGTAGGGGTTCACGTGGGTCCAGAACAGCGGGGACAGGGCCCGCCGGTCGGCGTCGGTGAGCCGCTTCTGCCACTTCTCCTCGCTCAGGATGTCCTGGAGGAGCAGGGTGTTGACGTGCACCAGAGCTTGTCCGTGGGAAGGGTGGTCCAGTCGAGTGGGTACTCGGCCATGCCCCGCCAGCCGCATGAGCAGCTGCCTCGCAGGAGTGCGGCGCGGGGCCGGCCGTGTCGGCCGTCGTAGGCGTGCCACTCGGTCGATGACGGCACGCACGGCCCGCTGCCCACGTCGAAGTAGACCGGGCCCGGCTCGCTGCCGTCGGCCAGCAGCACCCCCACCGACCCCTCGTGCGCGGCCCCCAACGCCTTCAGCACCCTGTCCACGACGACCAGCCCCTCCCCGCAGCATGCGACCGGGCGGCCCACCGGCCGCTCCACGATGTCCAGGCTGCCCCGCTCGAGTCGCCCACGTACCGGGATCCACCGAAAGCGGTACGGCGAAGTGTTACTCGGGGGGAGGCCGTCTACATCATCGAGGGCCTGCTGAAGAACTCCTCCGAGGTGAAGCCGACCACGGTGCACGCGGACACCCAAGGCCAGTTCCAGCCGGTGTTCGCGCTCGCGCACCTGCTGGGCTTTGATCTGATGCCCAGGATCAGGAACTGGAAGGGCATGACCTTTTACCGGCCGAGCAAGCAGACCGAGTACGTGCACATCGACGCGCTGTTCGGCGAGGCCGGGAAGAACGTCATCGACTGGGACCTGATCGAGTCCCAGTTCCGGCACCTGATGAAGGTGGCGGTCTCCGTGAGGGAGGGTGCGATCTCCTCCTCCACGCTGCTCAAGCGGCTGCGCTCGGGCTCCAAGAAGAACGCCACCTACGCCGCGTTCCGCGAGGTCAGCCGCGTGATCCGCACCGTGCAGCTGCTGCGTTACCTCTCCGATCCGGCGCTTCGCCGGCGGGTGACCGCGGCGACGAACAAGACGGAGTCGTTCAACCGGTTCTCGCAGTGGGTCGGCTTCGGCAACCGCGGGGTCATCGCGGACAACGACCCCGTCGAGCAGGAGAAGGCGATGAAGTTCAATGCTCTGCTCACGAACGCGGTCATTTTTCATAACGCCCTGGACGTCGCCGAGATCGTCCGTCAGCTGCTGGAGGAGGGGTGGGAGAATCATCCAGAGGACCTGGCTCACATCTCGCCGTACCTGACCGAGCACATCAACCGGTTCGGCGAGTACTCCACGCATGAGCTCGGCATCCAGCCCGAGGCGTACGAGACGAAGCTCGATGTGGACTTCACCCCACTGCGCGAGCAGGGCCCGGCCACGGCCGGCTTCGGACAGGCCGCCTGACCCGGCCCAGCTGGTTTCGGCGTCACATCGACGTCACCGGTCCCCGGCAGAACCACTCCTGCGGCGTACACCTCTGTCCCGCGGGCGTCGTTGGGCGCGGTATGACGGCGTCGTGGGACGAAGGCGGTGCGGGCGTACCGCTCTGGGCCGAGCAGATCCGCAGCGCGCTGAGGAGACGGGTCGAGGGAGACATCGCCCGGCGCCTGGGTATGCCGCCGGCGGAGTACGGACCGCCGCTGTCGGTGGACCTGGCCGCGCGTTTCCATTGGGCCGCCCGTAGCCTGCGGCCATGACTGAGATACTCACGCCGACCCCCGATGAAGCCTTCGAGATGCTGCTGGCCGGCAACCAGCGGTTCGTCACCGGCTCGCCGGAGCACCCCAACCAGGACGCCGCACGCCGCACCGAGACCGCACCGGCCCAGAGCCCTTTCGCGGTGATGTTCGGATGCTCCGACTCCCGGCTGGCCGCCGAGATCATCTTCGACCGGGGACTGGGTGATCTGTTCGTGGTCCGCACGGCCGGGCACGTGGTCGGTTCCGAGGTGCTGGGCAGCATCGAGTACGGGGTGAGCGTGCTGGACAGCCCGCTGGTCGTGGTTTTGGGCCATGACTCGTGCGGGGCCATCGCGGCGGCCTGCGCCGCCGCCGACGGCGGCAGGGTGCCGGCCGGCTTCGTCCGTGACGTCGTCGAGCGGGTGACCCCCAGCGTGCTGGCGGCCCGCGCCGCCGGACGCGGCCAGGCCGAGGAGATCCTCCACGAGCACATCCGGCACACCGTCGACCTGCTGCTGGAGCGCTCCCGCGTCCTGGCCGAGAGGGTGGCCGCCGGCCGCCTTGCCGTGGTGGGTCTGTCCTACCGGCTGGCCGACGGCAGTGCGCAGCTGGTCGCCTCCCACGGCCTGAGCAGGGCTGCCGCCTCCGCACGGTAAAAAACCGCTGCGGGCCTGCCCGCCTGTCGTACGGGTGGGCCCGCGCGCTGGGGGGACGAGTCAGACCGCGGTGCGCGGGCACGGAGCGGGCTGGGACGAGCTGGCCGCTGCCCGTGGGCGCTTTCGCGGAATCCGGCATTTCGTGCATGCATGCCACGAGCGAGCCCCTCGCCGCCCTCGGTCCGGGGTTGCAGCCTCGATCCCGTCACCACGTCCGGCCAGCCGGGCTGTGGACGAGAGAGCAGCCAGGAGCGGGACAGCCACCCGGTTTTCGCCCGCACAAAGTGAGGGGGCTTCCCCCGCGTGAGCGGGGGAGCAGTAGCGGTGCCGGACGATGCGCTGGCTCCGGTTGAGGCTGCCGGGCACAGCGCCGCCGAGCTACGGCGTCTGAGGCCGCCGCCCTGCGTCGGGCTCGAGACCAAAGCCCAGCGAGCTACTCCGAGGCGTCGGCGGCCGTGCGGTGAAGAACGTGCTTGTCCAGGACGATGGTGTTGCTGCTTCGGACGCTGCCGTGGAGGTCCGAGAGGTTGCCGTCGAGGTGAATGGTCCTTCCCTCCGTGCGGTAGGTACCCGTGTTGACGCCGATCTTGAACACGGGGCAATTGTCTAGGTTGCAGATCACGTTGTTGATCTGCTCGAAACGGCCGTCCGCGGTGAAGGTCAGCTTCTGGATGTAGAGGGTGATTCCCGGGCGGTCTTTGTCGACGGACTCGGCCCACTGCCCCGTCAGCAGGGCCTGGTGCGCGGCCGGGGCGTCTGCCCCCGCCACCTGGGCGGCGGCAGAGCCACTGGTGGCCGTCATGGCGGCCAGGAGCAGCAGTGCGGTGCCCAATGCTGACTGCATCGTCGTCTTCATCTGCGCGCTCATCCCTTGTTCGTCGGTCCCTGGTCCGTAGAAGACGCAGCAGGGTCGGCTTGCGTGCCTGGGGGTGACAGCCCCTCGCTTCGGCGCATGCCGCTGGACAGTCTCCGTGGTGAGTGCTGTCGGCGTTGGCGGGCCCGACCGTATCCGTTCAGATGCCGACCTCGTTCCCCCTCGACAGGGACCGCGTCTCGTTTCGGTTGCTTCGCGGACGCAGTGAACACTCCACACCAACCAAAGGGGACGGAGGTACCGGGCCACTTCCGCTATCCGGCATGGGGCACACCGGCGGACACTGATTGGCTGAGAGTCACCACGCTCATCACATCGGCAGTCACGCTACCCGTGGGGGTCATTCCCGCGCGCGCGGGGATGAACCCGCCTTCTGGACGGTGCCGCCGCCGACGGTCGACTGCTCCCCGCGCATGCGGGGATGACGCCCGCGCACCGCGAGGCGCCTCTACCCGAGGCCGCGGCGCCGCTCGAACGGCATTTGATGGAAGGCCCGTTCGACGCGGGCCTTCCCGCGGCGTCAGTCCTCGTCGATCCCGGTGTGCCCGAGTCCGTCGTCCAGGGTGATGCGGATGGTCTCCCCGGAGCCGGTGGCGCCGGCGAGTTCGGCGGCGATCCGGTTGTAGGCGGTGGTGGCCAGTGCCCAGTCGGCTTCCAGGGCGGTGGCGGTGGTCCGGGTGTTCCAGAGTTCGATCAGCACGGCGATGAGGGAGCGCCCTGAGAGGGCGGCCTGGATGCGGCCCTCCTTGACGTCCTCCACGGCGGGCGGGGTACGGAAGTGGCCGTGGTCGACGGCCAGTGCGGAGAGGAACTCCCAGGTGTCGCGGTGCAGGACGAGTTCGGCAGAGGCGACGCCGGCGGCCTTCAGCAGCAGGACGCCGTGTGCGACCTTCGGGTCCTCGGGCTGCGATCCGGGCGTCTGTTCGGAGGCGGTGGGTGCAGGTGCGGTCCTGGTGCCCGTGCCGCGGTAGGCGGCCTCGATGGCGGCTTTCAGACCGTCCTCCGCCACCTCGTTGCCGGTCGCCTTCCGTAGATCCGGGCCCTGGGTGTGCTTCATGTTCTCCCCCTGGTCCTCACGTTCGCGCGTGGTCTGCCACGTGGGCGGTTCGGTGATGTCTTCGTCGAAGTTCTGACCGGCCTCCACTGCACCGGGCTGCGGTGGGCCTGATTGCTGCGGGGCGGCGGTCGGGGCTGTAGCGAAGCCGCGCAGGAGGTCGGCGAGCTCGCGGAGCTGCTGTATCGCTTCCCGTGTTTCCTCCCGGCTTTCCTGCAGGTCAGCGATCATTTTGTCCTGGCGGCGTCGCAGCTCCCGGTTCTCTTCGCGTAGCCCGGTGACGCCGTTCTGCACGACTTCCTGGATCTTCATGCGGGCCTGTGAGAGTTCGCCGTGCAGCGCGGGGAGACCCACCGTCGGGTCGTCTATGCGCTCCAGCTGTTTGCGTGCTCCCCTCAGTTCCCCCATCGCTTCATCGAACGCCTGTGTCCACCTCATGTGACTCCTTGACTACGTTCTGTTATGGCCGCTCGTAGCTCCCCATAAGCAGCTCAGCCGACACGGCACTTTCCGGCCCTTCACTGGCTGACGGGCAGCCGAGCGGGCCGGTGTCTGCTGTAGTCGTTGGGCGCAGTTGTCGCGACTCCGGCCTGCACCGATCCCGCACTGCTCGGTTCCGTCCGGGGACGCTCGATCCGTCCCCTCGTTGTGAGGTGGAGAGAGCAGCTAGGGGTTCGCGGGCCCCGACTCCTTCCGGCCGCCGCGCCCCGCTGCCCGGCCAAGCGACCGGGAGGCGGCGCCTCGCGATCCAGGTTCCGTGTGGAGGACTGACTGACAGGCGACGACAGGGCGGTGAGAGGGCAGAATCAATCCGCGGCGGGGAGCGTCGGCGGCTCGCCCTCGCCCTGGATTGCAAGATTCAATGTCTGGCCGCGCTCCTGCTGGCGAGCGAGCCGGCTGATCACGGTATAGCCGAGCACAGGCGCCGCCGGGCCAGGGCTGCTGCCCTGAAACGAGCCGCGCTGGCGAGGCTCGGGGGCACGGTCATAAGCGATTAGGCGGGGGAGACGGTCCTGATCAGCTCATCCCGCGGCTCCGTCTGCCACCGGCCGTCAGCAGGGCCCCGCGCTGGTGGATCGGGTACAGCATCGGCGCGTCCCGCAGGCCCGACCCGTCTCCGTGCCGGCGGGGAACACGCGCACCGACGGGAGGCGGGCTTCTACCCGATTTCTTCGATGACGATCCGGTCGTCGATCTGTTTGTACGCCTCCGCCTGGCGGCTCAGCACAGGAAGCCCGGAGCCGAGCGCGAGGTGCGCGACGTGAGCGGTAGGCAAATCAGCAGCGCGCTCGCGGGCAAGTTGGGCGACAGCCCAGCATCCCGCTTCGTCGAGGGCCCGGAAGACGAAGCACGGCGCCGACAGGGCATCCTGCAACATCTGCGCCACCTCCGCCTGCACGACGGAGGTGAGTCCCTCAGCGAAGGCAACCGCCGGCACGTACAGAGGCTGGACCTGCTCGACGGAACGGAAGACGCGCGCAGCCATATAGATGTCGCCGTGCGCGAGGGCCGAGATCGCGGTGTGGTCGAGGATGTAGCCGGTACTCACGCGGCGCTCTGCTCCCGCTCCGGGCCGGTGAAACCGTGCCGGCGGTCGGCCTCCTCGACAGCAGCCAGGGCCTTCTCCCACTCCCCAGGCTGCTCGTCCCGCGCACGGTCGACGAACCACCTGAGCGCGCGATCGGCACGCTCGGCTTGATCCAGCTTGGCGGACACCGCGTCTTCGATCCACGCGGACACCGAGCTGGCAGGGCTCGCTTGCAACACCTTTTCGATCGCCGCCACCTTGTCGGTGTCGATTGTGATCGTAAGCTTCTTCTTCGCCATACCAACACCATACCGACGCCATACCCGACTGTCAGGCTTTCGCTGCCGTTCCCGGCAGAGCCCCACCATGAAGTCGATCTCGCCATGGCAGAAGCAAGCTCCTCGAGCGATCACGCGTTCGCGGGGGTGAACCGGACCCGCAGGACGAGATCATGGCGCAGGGACGGTGCTCCCCGCCGACGCGAGGATGGTCCGGTGCGGGTCATGCCCGACATGAAGGGCTGCAGGAGGTGACAGCAACACCGCCCAATACGGAGCCGTTATGGTTCATGCGTGGACTACAACCTCGCACCGCACCGACAGGCAAACAGACTGCAAAGCGCCTAGAACGCCGCAGGTCACGAAGTGTGCTCCCCGCCAACGCGGGGGTGTTCCGAATATGAAGGCTGCGCCGTTGAGGGCGCTGGTGTGGTCCCCGCCGACGCGGGGGTGTTCCGCTGGTAAAGCCGCAGAGGTGATTCGGTCACCGCGATCGACTCCCGCATCGGACAACGCGGTCTCCTACCGCCTGTACGCGGCCCGCCGCCCTGAACGTGTGCCGAGCCGTTCCCGCACCAGTCCGCCGCCTCTGCCGAAACTGCGCGCTGGGGGTCGGCGTGATCGTGCACGGTCCCGACGGTGTCCTGCTCGGGCAGCACTGCCGCGGCACCTGGGAGGTCCCGGGCGGAACCGTGGAGCCGGGCGAGAGTTTCGCCGAGGCCGCGGTCCGGGAACTCCGCGAGGACACGGGCCTGGTGGCCGAGCCGGACGACGTGCTGGAGCTCGGCACGCTCCTGGACCGGGTGGGGAGTGTCCGCCCCGCTCTGCTGCGACGGCCGTGCCAGCCTCTCGGATCGCGGCACGGGAACTTGCGTGGGCGGGTAGGGTCGGTTCAGCTCGTGCCGGCATGGGTGTGCGGGTTAGGCCCGGTGCCCAGAGCGCTCTGGGGGCAGTACCACTGGGCCGCCCCGAACTTATGCGCAAGGGCGACCAGCTGCTGGACGTGACCAGCCGGGAAGGCCCGCGCCACCATGCCGCCGGGGATGCGCGCGATGACCTGCACCTACGACCGCAGCCAGACGCTGGTGTGCACGCACGGTTTCGCGGTCGTGGCCGTGGATGCGGCCGCCGGCACGCTGCTGTGGGCACTCAAGGACGGTGAGGGGGACCGCAAGCCCCCGACCGTGACCGCGGTGTGGCACGGGCGGGTCTACGGCCGAGGCGTGGGCGGTCCCGTCGTTCTCGACGCACGGACGGGTACGGACATGCCGACCAAGCCCGAAGCTGCGCCGCTCCTCGTCAACTCCTTCGCCGGGATGGTGCTGAACGACAACCGGCTTTCGAGCTACCCGGCCGGCGGCTGAACCGTCCCTCCCGTTGGTTCCCATGCGCTCGGCTGCCACGAACCGCTGCCCACGTCGAAGTAGACCGGGCCCGGCCCACCGGCTGGGCCGCAACGTCCAGGCTGCCCCGGCCGGGCCGCCCACGCACCGGGATCCACCGAAAGCGGTACGGGCGAGGACGTCCCGTTCAGTTGAGCTACGTCCTACGAACGGGCGTCCCCGTGCCCCGCTCGCTTCTCCTCGCGCTCCAGGTGGACGAGGTTGTGCCGGGTGGTGAGGGTGTCGGGTGGTCGGGGCCGAGCACGCGGACGGAGTCCTCAAGCAGCGTGGAGAGTGCGGTGGCGGCTCCGGCCGGATCCCCGGCCTTCCCCTGGTAGTAGGCGAGGTTGTGCCGGGTGGCGAGGGTTTCAGGGTGGTACGGGCCCAGCAAGTGGAGGTAGTCCTGGAGCAGGGTGCCGTACGCGGCGGCGGCTCCGGCCAGGTCCCCGGCCTCCCCCTGGTAATAGGCGAGGTTGTGGCGGGTGGTGAGGGTGTCGGGGTGGTCGGGGCCCAGCACTCTGACCCGGTCCTCGAGCAGGGTGCCGAACGAAGCGGTCGCTCCAGCTGGGTCCCCGGCCCGTCCCTGCCAGCTGGCGAGGTTGTGCCGGGCGGTCAAGGTGCTGGGGTGGTCGGGACCGAGGTGGTGAGCCGTGGTGCTGGTGAGGTGGCGGAAGTGTTCGACGGCGGCGTCCACTTGGCCGGCCCGTCCGAGGCTTTTGACCGACGCAAAACAGCACGGTGTGGGCGTCGGGGCGGTGCAGGGAATCCCCGGTGAACTTGGTCAGGGCGGTGGTGTTGGCGCGCAGGGCGCGTGCGAGGTCGGTGTCGCGTTCGACCTCCGGCCAGGCATCGACCAGGGCGTCGGCGGCGGTCCGTGCGAGCTGGTCGTACTGGTCGGGGGTGAGGGGGTCGAGGATGGCGCGTTGGATGAGCTGGTGGATCCTCTGGCCCACACCGCACACCGCCGCAGCACATGCAGATCGGAGGTCGGTCGCCGCGGGGGCCGAGGCACAGGCGGTTGTCGGTGAGATCGAGCATGGTCGTCAGGCGGCCGGGCCGTGGCCGGTCTGGAGTTTGTTCACCCACCGCGCTCGGGCACGCT
Source organism: Streptomyces sp. MB09-01 (assembly GCF_033794505.1). Taxonomy (NCBI): domain Bacteria; kingdom Bacillati; phylum Actinomycetota; class Actinomycetes; order Kitasatosporales; family Streptomycetaceae; genus Streptomyces; species Streptomyces sp. MB09-01. The sequence continues at coordinate 17,939 of NZ_JARAYQ010000018.1, forward strand.
GCCGCACCGGCGGCGGAGCCGGACCTGGCCGGGTGGGCGGGTCTGGTAACGGCACCAGTCGATCAGGCGGGGGCTGGATGCCCAGCCGCCTTGCCGGTGGCGTCGCGTCGCATGGCTGGTGGCCAGGTCCGCCATGCGGGGCGTGAAGGTGACGTCGAGTTCGTCGACTGGGTGGAGCAGGCCCCGCTCGCAGGTTTCCGCCAGCCAGACCGTGCAGTGGGCGGGGTAGGCGGGGTTGGCCCCGATCTCGCCCTTGGGGAGGAATCCGTTGAACGGGGCCCGGATCTGGTGGTGGTTCCAGTAGTTCCAGGCCCGAAGGGCCTTGGCCTGCTCGAAGACGAGGTAGAGCAGCGGATAGCGTTGAAGGATGCGCATCTCGCGGAAGAGTGTCTGCCCGAGCAGGGACGGCGCTACCCGGGCAAGGGTGTCGAAGTCCTGGTCGCGGAAGGTGAAGGTGGTCGCGTCCTGGCCGGGGTCGAGGATCAGTGCGGTGAGCAGATGGGAGAAGCGGTCTCGGGTGTACTGCGCTGCTCCGGGGGCGAGGGCGGGCTCGATGTCGGCGATCAGGTCGTGCAGGCGCCGGTGCCCGGGGTGGAAGCGGGACAGGCCGAACAGCTTGTCCATGCCGCTGACCGCGGAGAACGCCAGGCGCTTGTAGAGGCGGTTGTTCATCTCACCGGCCTGCGCGAGGGCCTTCGTCTCGGTGCTGGTGGAGTGGAGCATCAGGTACTCCGACAGCACCTCGAAGTACACGTAGCCCAGGAACGGCAGGCCCGGGACGGCAGCGGCGAGCTGGTCTCGCTCCCGAACCAAGGCAGTGTTCCTGACCTACCGGGCCGAAGGATCCCTCCACAACCGCGACGCCTCCGGCCGCCGCCGCCCGCGCCGCTCTCGACACCGCCCTCGAATCCGGGGCCACCCGCTGCATCGACCTCGCCTCCGCACTCATCCGCCGCCTGGACGACCGGACCGAGCAGCCGATGATCGAGCTGCGCGAGTACGCCCGGGAACGACTCGCTGGATGACCTGACCACAGCAACCGGGAGAGCCCGGAACGGATCTGCACGACCAGTTCCCCACGGCACCCTCGGCGAAGTGAGAAAACTTCGCAGGGTACGCCGTGCCCGGGTGGCTGCACCCGGCCCGCAAGGCGGTTGGGCCATCGAGCTCATCGAGATCCCTCATGCGCGAATTTCAAGTTGAGATTGCCCCTCGCTAAGAGCTCGGTGAAACACTGCGGGCCAGTACTTGCGGGCTGGATAGCGCCTCAAACTTGAAGCCCAATCAGGTGTGTCCCATCACGACCGCACTGCGCTGCCAGGCGGCCCGGTACCGCCCCGAGGCCGACACGATCCGTACGGCCCGCAACGCGCATGCCTGCTGGCCCCTGCTCCGCAAGGAGTCCCCGCAGAGGGCCGCCGACCTCGCGGGCCGGCTGGCCGACATGCTCGCCAACCTCGGCGAGGAGGGCTTGCGCCCGTGATGTCCTCGCGCAGGCCGCAACGGCTGTCTGAGTAGCGACGCCGCAAAGATCACCCACAGCGCAGAGGGGTCACTTTCGGCCATTCTGGCTGTACGGAAACCTTGCGTAATCATGCCTTTGGGTTTCCTCGAGTGTCCTTGAGTGCCATTGAGTGCCCCCATGGAGAGAGTGAGGGGCTTTTGACCTGGGCTCTTTTGGGATTTCAGTCATTGTCGCAGGCTGCGATCTGCAACTGACATAGTGGCGGGGAACCAGACCGCGACCGGTGAGGGAAAGTGATCGCTATGAATCGGCGGAGTGTGATGTGAACACTGCCGTGAATTCTGGCGCGCACGCTATGGCTACGCTTTTGCGCTGTCTGACTACGCCCACGCGCTGTCTGGCTACGTCTCGAAGCGTTCCCGGCCGGTTGGGAACGCTGCAAGTCCCGTGACACTAAGAGTCGTTGCCTGACCGCAACGGTAGACTCCTGACAACGCAAAAGGAGCCCTCGACCCCGACAACGGTTACCAGGCCACTGGTCGGGAGGGCTCCTTGCGCGGCACCCCAACAGTCAGAAAGGGAACCTATGGAAGAGAGTAGCAGCGCCACCTTGGACACGCGGAGGGGGAGGGCGAAGGCCCACCTGCGCAAATGGCGCGATGTGCATGGACGTATCGTCCAACGTCAATTCATTCGAGGGGCCTCGTACAGTCTCGGAAGCGGCGCGGTGAGCGTGATCCTCATGTGGTTCACCGCACGGCGGTAATGCGCAGCATCCCCGGCACGAACGTTTGTGCCGGGGCTATCGACCTCTTCGACCCTCACGGTGATTGCCATGGAGGGGAACCCCTGTTGGCGGGCACGCCCCGGCTCCGCCTCGTGTGTGAGGAGTTCAGCCGGGCTCTCCACGGTATCGCCGCCCTCGACCTGCGGATCCACATCAACGGGCTCCAGCTCAGCACCCGTTACCTCGACCTCTTCGACGAGTTTGGCGTCCGGGTCGGCATCTCCTTGGACGGGGACCGGGCTGCCAACGACCGGCACCGCCGCTTCGCCGACAGTCGTAGGAGCCACCCGCTGTCCTCGCCCACGGCCAGGACGACGTGCCCGCCCCCGGCGACTGATCCCGGTGGCGCCCGCTGCACCGGGCGCGGTGACTGGGCCGCGCGAGGGCGTCGAGCGGCCTGCATCGTGCCCAGTGGATGCGCGCGGTCGGTGGCGCTCGGGCAGCCCGCGGCGTGAACGGTTGCCGGGCGGCCGTGGGTGCGGCCGTCGAGCAGCCACGCCACCGGGCCGGCGCCGAGGTACGGGTACGGGGGTGGGCCGGGATGCGGCCGAGGTCAGACCCCGGGCAGCGGGCGCAGCTGCTCGGCGGTGACCCACGTGCCGTACTCGGCCGGCTCGACTCCGCCCCCGGCGGCCGTCTGCCAGAGGGGGACGCCGATGCGGGCTGGGTGCCCAGGTGGCGACCTGCGGGCGGGGCTTGATGGTCTGCTCGTTCATGCTGCTGCCTCTCCTTCCGTCGGTGCGGAGGTGTGGGGGCGGGCGGCGCGCCGCAGCTCGACGCTGCCGGCCCGCCAGGCGGCGGAGGCCGCCCAGGAGGGGCGGGTGCACAGGTTCCCGGAGAGGGTGATCAACCTGCGCCGCAGCACGGTCGTACCGGCCCCGGCGGGGGCCTGCGCGAGCTCGGCGAATGTCTGCTGCCACGCCCTTTGGAGCGTGATCAGGTCCTCGGGGAAACGGGACGGTGGTCTCACACCCCAATTGAAACAGGTGTTCGATTTTCTCCGCGAGTGCCACGCCCCCCGTCGTCGGCCGTAGGTGTCCTGTGCCACCGGGGTTTGACCAGTGCCACCGAATGCTGACCGGCGGGAGCTCGTGACCAGCGTTCGTGCTGGCCACAGGCCCCCAACGTTTGACGGGTACTGCGGGTGACGGTCCTACGATCCGCTCGTTGGGCAAGCTATGAAGATCACTTCTCGCATCCTCGCCGTGGCCGCCGTGAGCGGCGCCGTGCTGGCGGCCACCGCCCCGGCGCACGCCGACACCGACGTCCTCAACCTGGTCAACGCCAAGCGCGTCCCGGTGTCCGTTCTCTCGGAGGGCAACACCAGCGCAGACAACATTCAGATCACCAACGTCGATCAGACGGGGACGGGCTCCGACGGATTCGATGGGTTCGGCGAGCACCACGGCGGATCCGCACCCCTGCTGGAGGGCATCCTCCACCCCAACACGATCTACGACGGCCAGAACAACGGCTTCGTGATGGAAACCGTGGAGAGGAACCTCAACTAGCCGCGACGCGGTGGCCAACTGCGTCCTGCCGCGCACCGCCGTGCCCCAGGACCTTCCGGCCGCGCTCACATCGTTCAGACGTCGATGGCACGCGCTCAAACTCCGGTGGCACGGGACTCGTAGGTCTGGTGGCAGAGCGCGGCCACGGCAGGGCTGGTGACGCCGTGCGCGGCGCGGCACAGCTCCGCCATGTCCGCGGTCCCCGCCCCGGGGGCGGGTACTGGACGGTGTGGTGCGGTCGTAGGGCTTGGCCGCTTCGCCTTCCTGGGCTTGGGTTTGGCGGTGGGGCTTACGGCAGGCTGGGGCGGGGTCGTCCTGCGCGGCTGTACCGGGCCTTCGGCCCTGAGGTCGGGAGCCGCCGGGCGGGCTGCGTCTCGTCTGACGCGTTGCGGGCCGCGGGTGCGGGACGGGCCGGCGCGGGAGCACGGTCGGCCTCGGGAACGGCGCCGACCGGAGGCGCGGCCGCAGGGTCGGGCGTGGGGGAGAGGAGCAGCGCCACCCCTGTGTCCGGTCGTGCGGGTCGGGGGTCGACGGGGTGCTTGTGGTCTTCCGAGACCATGACGGGCGAGGCCCCTGCGGGCCGGGCAGGTGCGGGGTTGGCTTTATTCACGGAGTTGCGACGGCGTTTGTACATCGGGTTGGGAGGCGCTCGGCTGGGGTCGTCGTCGAAAGCGGGCGGCACCTGCGCCGGACGTTTGCTCGGGTGATCTATAGTTCAGGATTCTCTGGATTCAGGAATCTGTGTACTGTTGTGGTGTGCTGACTATTGCCTCCGACATTGAGGTGCTGGCCCGGTTCGGCCGTGCGCTCGCCGACCCGATCCGCTGCCGTCTCCTGCTCGCCCTGCGCGAAGCCCCGGCGTACCCCTCCGACCTCGCCGACGAACTCGGGATCTCCCGTACCCGGCTGTCGAACCACCTGGCGTGCCTACGGGACTGCGGCCTCGTGGTCACCGTGCCCGATGGGCGCCGCACCCGCTACGAACTGGCCGACGACCGTCTTGGCCACGCGCTGGAGGACCTGCGCACCGCCGTGGTCGCTGTCGAGACCGACCGCACCTGTGCGGACGCCGAGACGAAGGGCTGCTGCTGACCATGACCGCCGAGATATCCATAGGCGCCTCCCCGGCACGCCGTGACGCGCTCGCCAGCCGGATACGCCTGCTGGTGGCCGCCACGATCACCTACAACGTCATCGAAGCGATCGTCGCCATCACCGCCGGCACCATGGCTTCCTCTACCGCGTTGATCGGCTTCGGCCTGGACTCCGTGATCGAGGTCTCCTCCGCCGCAGCGGTCGCCTGGCAGTTCTCCGCCCGCGAGCACGCCGTCCGCGAGGCCCGGGAGAAGACCACCCTGCGGATCATCGCCCTCTCGTTCTTCGCGCTCGCCGCGTACGTCACCTTCGATGCCGTCCGCGCGCTGGCCGGCACCGGCGAGGCCGAGAAGTCCATCCCCGGCATCGTCATCGCCGCCCTGTCACTGGCGGTCATGCCGTTCCTGTCCGCCGCCCAGCGCAAGGCCGGACGCGAACTCGGCTCCGCCTCGGCGGTCGCCGACTCCAAGCAGACCCTCCTGTGCACTTACCTGTCCGCCGTGCTCCTGGTCGGCCTGGTCCTCAACGCCACCCTCGGCTGGTCCTGGGCCGACCCCATCGCCGCCATCGTCATCGCCGCCATCGCCGTCAAGGAAGGCCGCGACGCCGGGCAGGGCAAAGGCTGCTGCGCACCCCCCACCACCCCGGCCGCGGCAGCCCCCCGCCTGGCCATGGCCGAAGCGGACGCGTGCGGCTGCCGTCCCGGGTGCGACTGCTGCAAATGACCAGCAGCCCCCGCTGCTGTCGTAACTCGTGAACATTCGCGCCGGAGCTGACGCCGGGCTGCCGCCCGAACCAGTGTCAAAACGCTGCTCGTTCTCACGTACAGAGCCACGGGGTGGACGGTGCCGCATCCCGAGGCCGCGAGCAGCGCGGTAAGGAGCAGGGGCAGGGACCGGCGACGCATGTCGCCACCGTGCCGCACAAGCCCCGCAGGGCGCCTTTGACCGGCCCGCTGCGCCCCTCAGATCGATGACGCGACGCCGTCCTGCAGAGCCGCCTCCGGCTGGTCTGGCGGACCCTGTAAGAGGGGCAGACGAGCCGTGAGGGAGGCCCTGGTGACGCTCAGACCGCCGGTTGAGCCGATGCTGGCGCAGGCCGCGGAAGCCGTGCCGGGTCCGGCCGCTGGGCGGGCGGGGGTGGCGTACGAGCAGAAGCTGGACGGTCACCGGGCGCTGCTGTTCACCGCGGCCGGCCCGGGCGGCACGGTGCTGGTGCAGACCCGCCGTGGGGCGCTGGTCCAGGACCGTTGGCCGGACCTGGTGGCGGCCGCCGAGGCGCAGTTGCCGCCCGGCCTGGTCCTCGATGGCGAACTGGTCGTCTGGGACACCGAGGCAGGCCGCCTGTCGTTCGAGGCGTTGCAGCGCCGGGCCGCCACCCGCGCCCGCGGCGCCGCCGGCCTCGTCGCCCGGTGGCCGGCCTACTTCGTCGCCTTCGACCTCTTGCAGCAGGACGGCCACGAGCTCCTGACGCGCCCGTACGCCGAGCGGCGCACCCTGCTGGAAGGACTCTTCTCCGAGCACGCCCTGACGGCACCGTGGACGTTGATCCCGCAGACCACGGACCTGGCCAAAGCGCGGGAATGGTTGGAGTCCTGGACAGACGTGTCGGGCGTGGAGGGGATCCTGATCAAGCCCCTGAACAGCCGCTATCTGGTCGGGTACCGGGGGTGGACCAAGATCAGGAGACGCGACACCACGGATACGATCGTCGGCGCGATCACCGGCACCCTGACCCGCCCGCAGCTCCTCGTCCTCGGCCGCCACGACCAGAACGGCCGACTGCGCACGGTCGGCCGCACCGTACCCCTGCGCCCGGACGCCGCCCGGCAGGTCGCCGAGCACCTCACCGCGGCCGCGCCCGGACACCCGTGGACAGGGGCGAAGTTCTCGGCGACGTGGGGGAGCCGCGACGTCCTGGACACCACCCTTGTCCACCCAGGCCTGGTCGCCGAGGTCAGCGCCGACCGCGCCATCGACCATGGCGGCGTCTATCGCCACCCGCTCCGGTTCCAGCGCCTGCGCCTGGACGTGGGGCTCGAGGACGTACCCCGGTTCGGCGAGGGCCCAGCGGCGGCCGCCGGGTGACGGACACGGGCGGGTGCAGTGGCGTTTCGCCGGTGAAGCGGCGTGCTCGGGCGGGTGAACCCGGCCCGCACGACCTGTTGCTGACAGGGTGGGGGCCGGTACAACCGGCTCATGATGATCATGACGCGGTCCGCTGCCGCGGTCGCCGCTCTCGCCCTGACCCTGTCTCTGCCCACGGCCGCGAACGCCGCCGCCCCGGCTCCGGCTGCTGCCGTGCCCCAGGTGTTGCCAATCGGGGTCGCGGTATCCGCGCTGCCGCTGGCGGTGGAGGACCGGACCGGCTACCAGCGGACCTCCTTCAGGCACTGGAATGCCGGCGACGTGCCGGCCGATGGCTGCAACACCCGCCAGGAGGTGTTGCTGGCCGAGGCGGTCGTGTATCCGGAGATCGGCCCGGGCTGCACCCTGACCGGCGGGACCTGGTGGTCGTACTACGACGAGCGGGAGGTCACGCTGGCCGGTTCGCTGGACATCGACCACATGGTCCCGCTCGCCGAGGCGTGGGACTCGGGGGCGTCGGCGTGGACGTCCGCGCGTCGGGAGGCGTACGCGAATGACCAGGGCCAGCCGGCCTCGCTGGTGGCGGTGACGGCCCGTTCGAACCGGCAGAAGGCGGACCAGGACCCGGCCGAGTGGCTGCCGCCGGCTCCGGACGCGCTGTGCCGGTACGGCGCGGAGTGGACGGCGACGAAGCTGCGGTGGGGGCTGGCGGTGGACGAGCTGGAGCGGGACCGGCTGCTGGAGATCGCGGCCGGCTGTGGGGGCACGGACGTGGAGTTCACCCCCGCCCCGTAGACCGGGAGCACGAGGGCAGGGCCGTCTCCGCGACCGGGGTGGCGGCCCTGCGTATGCTCCGGACCCGTGCCGTCGGGCTGGCGCGAGGGGGGTTGTCCCAAGCCGGTGGTGGCGGGGATCAGGAGTGGAGGTAGCTGTTGAGGTAGGTGCGGGGAGCTGTCTCGCTGGTGCCGAGCCCGGTCGCGATCTCCTCGATCGGTACCTCCTGGGCGGCGAGTTCACAGGCGGCGTCCCGGCCGACCTCGGCGAGGACGTACCGCAGGTCCGCCAGCGCCTTCAGCGCCACCAGCGGCTCCTCGCCGGCGAGGCTGTCGAGCCGGCCGACGAGGTCGGTGAGGAGCCCGGTCAGGTCCGCGGGCAGTTGCACGGCGGCATCCACGGATCACCGACAGGTGTGCGTCGTAGTCCGCGAGCGGCCCTGAGAGGTCGATGTCCGCCTCGTACAGCGGCCTGTCCGCGGGCAGGATGGTCCAGTCGAGGGGGTACTCGGCCATCCCCCGCCACCCGCACGCGCAGCTGCCTCGCAAGGCGGCGGCGCGGGGCCGGCTGAACCGGCCGTCATAGGCGTGCCACTCCTTCGTCGAAGGCATGTGCGCGCCGCTGCCCACGTCGAAGTAGACCGGGCCCGGCTCGCTGCCGTCGGCGAGCAGCACCCCCACCGACCCTTCGTGCGCGGCCCCCAATGCCTTGAGCACCCTGTCCACCATGTTCAACTCCTCCTCGCGAGCGCCCGTTCGGCCGGCCCACCGGCTGGTCCGCCGCGTCCAGGCTGCCGCGACCTGGGTGCCCGCGTACCGGGATCCATCGAATGCGGTACGGGCGTGATGCGGGACGTGGTCTTGTCCGGCTCGGGGCGGCCGGCCGGTGCTAGGGCCGACTGGAACCGGCGAATGCGCTCCACAGTGCGCCCCTGTCGGGCGAGATCGCTCAGGAGTCGATCGATATGCATCGGTTCCGATCGCTTTCGGGCGGCAGGAAAGTTGAGGCCCTCCACTCCGTAAGGGAGATGTGACGCGGATGCGTTGCTCTCGAACGAACATGGAGCGTGAATTGACAGCCCTGGACGTGGTCGGGTTCATCTCGGCCGTGGCCGGCGTGACCCCCGTGGTGTTCGCCGTGTACCGGGCCTGGGGAAGGGCTTCTCGCGGGCGAGTGGGACGCGAGGGGGCTCTTGCCCCGGCCGAGCATGGTTCCCGCATGCCGTGTGGCTGCGGCGGGTCCGTCATCGTGCGGCACGAGTCGTCGGGCGGCCGGGTGACGGTCTGGACCACCCTGGGGGCCACCCCCGCTTCCGATCCCCGTGAGCCGGAGCGTGGCCCGTGGTAGACAGCCCGGACGAGGAGGAACTGCCCTGGCAGGAAGCCGCGCGCACGCTCTTCGAGCATCGTGCGGAGGAATGGACCCGCATCATCGCGGCGGGGCTGTGGAAGCGGCATCCGATGCTGCGCTCCCAAGTGCAGGACATGGCGCACGAGGCCCTCGTGCGGACGTATGTCGTGTGGCAGCGGGACCCTGAGAAGCGGGACCGCAACCCTCTGCCGTACGCGAGGGAGACCGCGAACAACCTGGCGAACGACGCCTACGACAAGCTGGCCGAGCCCGCCGACGAGGCAGGGCTCCAGGAGTGCGAGCGCGTATTCGTCGCGCGCCCCAGTCGGGCCTCGGACCTGCACGGCGACTATGCGGGCATCGTGCCGCACACCCCGCTGGACCCCCTTGAGGACCTTGTCATACCCGCCATCAGGCGGATGAAGAGGACGCAACGCAGGGATGTCGCGGAGATGCGGAGCCAGGGCATGGAGGACCAGGCCATCGCGGAGCGCATGAACCGGGAGCCGGCTCGTATCCAGACCTTGATGACCAAGGCAGCAGCCGAGCTGAGGGAGGACGAGCAGATCCAGCTCCATATCCGCGATCGGCACAGGAAGCCCCGGCGCCGGGAAGAGGACACAGGTGAGTGATGTGAGTGGCAACGACAGCGAATGGGGCGACACCGGCGTGGCGGAGCCTTCCGCGTTCGCTGCCCTGCTGTCCGGGCTGAAGGGAGCCGACTTCTGGGACCGGCCCGGAGGCGACTGGGGACCACCGCGGACCTGGAGGGGACAGGAGCTGGAGCGACGTCTGCACGCGAACTCGTGCTACCGGCTCGGCTCGAAGGCCCTGCGGATAGGCGAGCTGGACCGGGCAAGGAACTGGCTCAGGCGGGCGTGCGAGGACCACCACCCAGGTGCGGCGTTCCGCCTGGCGGTGACCTTGTGGCGGCAGTCGGGCCCGGACTCCGCGCCCCAAGCCGTCACCATCGTGGTGAGTGCTGCCCGGTGGGGACATGAGGATGCCCGGACACTTCTGCGGCAAGCCGGGTGGGACCTCGCCGACATCGGCCTCGCCGACCGCGGGGACACGCTTCCTGAGCAGGACGGTGAGTTCATCGCCGATGTGCGGACGCTCCTGGCGACTTTCCGCAAGCGCGGCAAGTTCACCGCCCGGATTCCCAAGCCCCGGCGTACGGGAGCCGCCCCCGATCCCCTACCCGCAAACACGGCCTTGGCCACCATCCCGCCCGGGGGAGCGCCCGGAGACCGGAAGCCGGGGCCCCGCTCTGCCTGGTCGCCGGCTCCGCTGCGGCACGCGTCACTGACGCACCTGGCCCAACAGGTCCCACCCGCCAGTCGGCCCCTGCGGCGCTGGCAGTCCGCGCAGCGGGTCCTCGACCTCCTACAGATCATCGCCAGCGCCGGTCGAGCGGTCAGCGAGAGGCACCTTGCCTGGGCCACCAGCCTTCCCCACCCGGTGATGCAACGCCTACTGGTGTGGCTGTGCCAGCAGCACCTGACCCTGCGCACGCCCGACGGCGGGTACGTACCCGGACCCGCGCTACGACTGATCGCGGTGTCCGAACCCGGCCGGCCCGGGAAAGTCATCGACCAGGTCCTCGCCGGCCTGCGCGACGCCGTCGGCGCTGCTGTGTACATCAGTACCTACAGCCAAGGGGAGGTGTCCATCGTCCGGTGGTCGGACGGGCCGAGCACCCCGGGCGTCAAACAGCGGGTCGCCTTCACCGAGGCAGCACACGCCACCGCGGTCGGCAAGAGCCTCCTCTCCCAGCTCACCTTCGACCAGCGAATGGACCACCTCTCCAGGCACCGGCCCATCGCGCTCACCCAGCGCACCATCACCAACGGGGCAGCGCTCTTCCAGAACCTGGACCACCATGGCCCGCTCGCCGCCCAGTTCGACATCCTGGAGTACTCCGACGGAGAAGTGTGCGTCGCGGTCCCACTCGTCATCGACGGCGAAATCGGCTGCGTGGCCCTGTCCCTGCCCGTCGCGCAACGCCACCGGCTCATTCAGGCAGCGAAGATCCTCTCCAGTCGATCCGCCGGCCTTCTGCTGTCCCTCCTGCTCGCCGCCAGTCCCCCTGACCTGGAGACCGGCAGGCAGGACGCGCCTGCGCACCGTCGGCCGGGACGGGCCGCCGCGGGACACCAGCAGGCTGTGCAGCGGCCGGCGCCTGACCACACCGGAGGAGAAGAAGCCGATGACCTCGAGGAGGAACACGAGGCACAGGTGATCCCCTTCCCCTCGCGCACCGTGGAACCTCCACCCGTCGAGCCCCCGGACGTGCTGTGCTCCACCAACCTCGACCTCTCGCTCAGGGAGGTCGCCGGCAGCCGCAGCTGACGCCGCTGGTGGGGCCTCGCCAAGGCGAGGCCCCACCAGCTCTGTGCGCGGCCGGTGCGGAGCCGCGCACCGTACAGCTACGACGCGGCGTACGCACTGCGGATCCCGAGACGGCCGTCCGGATCCGCGCCAGAGGGCCCGATCAACCGGTGGTGCGGCTGCGGCTTCTCCAGGACCGCCGGACCTTGCGGGCCCGCCGTCCTCGCGGTGGGGGCGTTAAGCGTGCGTAAAAGTTGTTGGCTGCGATTCGCCGGGAGGGTTCCGCTTGTCCAGGGGGCTCGGAGTCGGGCAAGCGGGTTTGCCGGCCGCGCTCTGCCCGCTGGGCTGGGGTTGTCGAGCTCAGGGATCAGTACCGGACGGTGGGGAGTGAACGGGGGCACGACGCAGGGCGGGGCATGGGAGCCGGACGGTGCGTGTGGATGCCCGGTTGCGGCAGGCCCATACTCGATGATCGTTGCGGGGTCCGAGCCAGTGGCCGTCGTGCACGTATGCCAGGCAGTGCGGGAAGGGTTGATGGGGGCCATGAGGGATACGAACGAGCCGGTGATGCCGGAGGTGGTGGACAGTCCTGCTCTGCGGGATCAGCCGACCGGTGCCTTGGCGCAGTGGATGCTGCGGCATCGGGTGCAGCCGGTGGGTCCGGCCGCCGGTGAGGCCCATGCGGAGCCGCACGCGTGGTGGAAGGTGATGTGCCTGACCGGCGTGGACTACTTCTCCAGCCTGGCCTACGTGCCCGCGATCGCGGCCCTGGCCGCCGGGGCGGTTTCGCCGCTGGCGACGCTGCTGATCGTGGCACTGACGCTGCTGGGGATGCTGCCGATGTACCGGCGGGTGGCGAAGGAGAGCCCGCACGGCGCCGGGTCGGTGGCGATGCTGGAGGACTTGCTGCCGTTCTGGTGGGGCAAGCTGTTCGTGCTGGTCCTGCTCGGCTTCGTCGCCACTTCGTGGATCATCACGATCACCCTCTCCACCGCGGACGCGTCCGTGCACGTGGTGGAGAACCCCTTCTTCCCCGCAGTACTGCACGGGCATGAGGTCGGCCTCACGGTGGCGCTGCTGCTGGTCCTGGGCGGGGTGTTCCTGCTGGGGTTCAGTGAAGCGGTCAGTGTGGCCATCCCGCTGGTCGCGATCTTCCTCGTGCTGAACGCGGTCGTTATCGGCATCGGCCTGGTCGACGTGTTCACCACCCCGGGGGCCTGGACGGCGTGGACGGACGCTCTCGTCGAGGGTGGAGGCGGCTTCGGCGACCTGCTCGGCCCGGCACTGCTGGCGTTTCCGCTGCTGGTGCTGGGCCTGTCGGGCTTCGAGACCGGCGTGAGCATGATGCCGCTCGTCGCCGCAGAAGGCGCCGATCCCGAACAGCGGCTGCACGCCCGGATCCGCAACACCCGCCGCCTGCTGACCACCGCCGCCCTCATCATGAGCGTGTACCTACTGTCCGCGAGTTTCGTCACCACCCTCCTCATCCCGCACGAGGAATTCGAACCGGGCGGCGCCGCCAACGGCCGCGCGCTGGCCTACCTGGCGCACGAGCAGGTCGGGGAGGGCTTCGGCACCGTCTACGACATCAGCACCATCCTGATCCTGTGGTTCGCCGGCGCCTCCGCCATGGCCGGGCTGGTCAACATCGTCCCCCGCTACCTGCCCGACTACGGCATGGCCCCCGAGTGGGGCCGCGCCGTACGCCCCGTCGTGATCGTCTACACCGCCCTGTGCATCCTGATCACGTTCGCGTTCGACGCCGACGTCGACGAGCAGGCCGGCGCCTACGCCACCGGCATCCTGGCGATGATGGTCTCCGGCGCCTTCGCCGTCACCGTCTCCGTCGCCCGCCACCGCCGGCGCGCCCCCACCATCGGCTTCGGCCTGCTCACCGCGGTCTTGCTCTACGCCCTGGTCGCCAACGTCATCGACAAGCCTGACGGCCTGGTCATCTCCGGGTTTTTCATCGCCGGCAATTGCTGGGCTTCGAACAGCCGGTCGGCGTAGGCGGGTGGGAGGTGGACGGTGAGGCGTCGCATACGCCCGTCGTCAGTGGTGCCGATGGGTGCGGTGTACCCGAACCGGGCCCTCGTCTCGACGGTGATGCCGGTGCGGGTGGCGGCTTCCTTTCGGCGCCGGTCGCGGACCCGGGGCTGCCAGCGGGCCCGTACGGCGGTGTCGATGCGGTCGGTGATCGCCTTGGGCGGGGTTTTGCGTTCGCCGGTGCGGTAGCGCTCGACGGACCGCTGGGTGATGCCGAGCTCGGCGGCCACGGCCCTGGTGGTCTTCAGTTTGCCCATCAGGAAGTTGATGCGGCCCTTCAGCGTCTTGGGTGGCTCCCGCGTGAACGTCTCGCGGCCCGCGCGCTCCAGGGCGTCGTCGATGTCCCCCACGGCTTCTATTCTCCTTCGTCGGTGACGGCGTCGCCGCCCTTGATGTGACGGGCCGGGTTGAGACCCTTCTCCATGAGGTCGACGGCCCACACCATCTCCTGGACGCCTTCCACCTTGGCCGCGCCCGGGGTGGGCCCGATCCCTTCGTGACAACCAGCGGGCCCGTCGCTTCTACGAGCGCGCCGGCTACCAGGCGGACGGCGAATCCCAGGATGGCGTATACGCAGACACCACCCTCACCGAACTCCGGTACCAGCGCTCGCTGTAACCACGGGACCAGGCGCACCTCCATGAGAGTGAGCACGGCGGGGAGCTTTTACGGCGGGCGCTGGTGCTGGACAGCGGTCTGGCACAGGCTGCTGACGCCTCAGGCAGGTTCAGGGCGTCTGGTGGTCTCGGTCAGCCGGCCGGGATGCAGATGACCGGCGGCAACGGCGCGGCCCCGGTCGAACTGGTGGCGGGGTGCACGGGTCGGAGCGGTGCGGGCGTGCGGGCGGTCGGTCTCGCCTTCCTCTTTGGCTTGGGTCGCTCCGGGGCTCGGTGGGTGCGTCAGGGGGCTGACACGCGTCACGCACGGCGCTGACAGGCGGCGCGCCCCGCTGTCAGCGCTCTGTTGGTGGTCTGTCAGCGCGTGCGGGCATCGTCGTGGTCATCGAGAACGACGACACCTAATCAGGAGAATCCCATGAACGCCGTCAGCACCGAGAAGTCCCAGGCCGAGCTGGCCGAGTTCGTCGGGCAGGCCGCTACGAAGTTCGGTGTCCCCGGCGTCAGCGTTGGCGTGTGGGCGGACGGCGTCGAGACCTTCGCGAGTCACGGAGTGACCAGCCTCGACAATCCACTGCCTGTCGACAGGGACACGCTGTTCCAGGTGGGCTCCGCGACGAAGACCTTCACGGCGGTGGCGCTGATGCGGCTGGTTGCCGACGGCCGCGTCGAACTGGACGCGCCGGTGCGCCGGTACGTTCCCGAGCTTGTCCTCGCGGATGAGAAGACCGCGGACGAGATCACCGTCCTGAACCTGCTCAACCACACCTCGGGGCTGGGCTGGAACATCATCGTCGACACCGGTGACGGTGACGACGCCCTTGCCGCCTTCGTAGCGAAGATGGCCGAGCTGGAGATCATCGGCGAGCCCGGTGCCCGGGCGTCGTACAGCCAGGCCGCGTACAACCTGCTCGGACGCGTCCTGGAGAACGTCATGGGTCTGACGTACGAGCAGGCCATCGCCTCGCTCCTGTTCGAGCCGCTGGGACTGTCGAACAGCTTCTTCGGCACCGCCGACGTCATGACCCGGCGGTTCGCCGTGGGCCACAACTCCGACGAGGACGGCAACCTCGCCGTCGCGAAGGAGTGGCGGCTCGCCCGAGGCAACAACCCCGGAGGGGGTCTCGCGTCCTCGGCGGCGGACGTCCTGAGCTGGGCGCGCTTCCAGCTCGGCGACGGTCGCACGGAGGTCGGCGAGCAGCTCCTGCCGACCGAACTGCTGCACCGGATGCGGGAGCAGACGGTCGAACTGCGCGGCAGTAATCTCGGCGACGGCTTCGGCATCTGCTGGTTCCTGCGCGAGGTGGACGGGGTACGGACGATCGAGCACGGTGGTTCGGCCAACGGCCAGTTCTGCGAGCTGCTGATCGTGCCCGAGCGGAACTTCGCCGTGGTCGCCATGGCCAACGCCGGCCCGGCCGGCATCGCCTTCAACCGCAGTGCCGTCCGCTGGGCGCTGGAGCACTACCTCGGCGTCGTGGACAAGGACCCGGAGCCGCTGCCGTACGACGAGGCGCGGGCCCGGGAGGTCGTCGGGTCCTACGACAACGACGCCATGGCACTCACCGTCGCCATGGACCGGGCGGGGCTGACCATGGCGGCCACGATCAAACCGGAGATCCGCGAGGCGGCCGACTTCGAGATGCCCGCGGACTACGAGTCGGCCGCCATGGGCCTGCTGCCCGGCGACGGCGACGAGTTCATCGTCACCGCCGGTGGACTGCAGGGACAGCGCGGCTTCTTCTCCCGGGACGCGAGCGGTGCCGTCGTCGGCATCGACCTCGGCGGCCGAATATTCAACCGGGTCCCCACCGCCTCCGCGTGACGGACGCGCTCACGATGTCCTCGGAGCCCGTCCGGGGCGAGGAAGACATTCGTCCGTGGCACCACCGAGGGCGTCATCGGCCGAAGACGCCGACGCCCTGGCGTGCGGTCTCGACGAGGTGGGCGGTGGAACGGGCTCCGGCCATCATCGACCGCTGCCAACAGGTCGGGAGTACGCAGGAAAGATTTTCCGATTCCTGTCACATCTGTGTGCGCCCGTCCGTCAGTGCTGTGTAGACCCCAACCTGAAGGAGAACGGCCATGACGAACACGAACCCCACCATCTCCCGGATGCCCAACCCCGGCGACTTCGTCCCCGAACTCGCCGACATCAGCGCCGCCCTCTTCCGCGCCACCGGCAACCGCTCGGTGCCGCGCACCACGATGAGCCTCGTCCACCTGCGCGCCGGCCAGATCGTCCACAACACCTACCTGACCATCCTGAACACCGGCTTCCTCCGCAAGGCCGGGGAGTCCGAGGAGCGCATCACCGCCGTCTCCTCCTGGCAGGACGCCCCCTACTTCACCGACGCCGAGCGCGCCGCCCTTGCCCTGGTCGAGGCCACCCTCCAGCCCGCCCCGCACGGCAAGGAGCGCGTCTCCGACGAGCTGTACGCCGAGGTGGCGAAGCACTACGACGAGAAGGCCCTCGCCACCCTCACCATCGCGATCGGCCAGATCAACTTCTTCATCGCCCTGGCCGTCATCGGAAAGCCCCAGCCGGTCACCTCTCTCGCCGACCAGCAGTGGGACTGACCCCGGTCGCGTGTTCGCGCGCGGCGACGATGAGTGGCGGCTCTACGACTGCGGGATGGTGGAGTTCCTCCTTCGCGTCTTCCGTGCCAAGTTCCCCGGCAACCCGCTTTCCGGAACCCCGATGCGGGGGGTCCCTTCGCCGCGGTTCCTGACGTACCAGGAGGACAGTCGGATACCAGCTCGGGCCAGGACCCGTGGGCGTGACGAAGGCCGCTCCAGTCGCCTGCCACTCCGTGGCAGGCGGTGGAAGCCACTCACCGTGCGGCCTGATTCGGTGGCCGCACCCAGAGGCCGCCGGGAGTCAACCCGGCGGCCTCTGTCACATCCAAACTTGGCCGCCATGCCCCGTGACACTGGTCGTCGCCCCTTGGCCCCTTACGGGGCGCATCGGTCGAACTTCAGCACAGCAGCTCATACGGCTCCCCTCGACGGGTTCCACCAGCTCGTCAAGTGTCATGGGCACCATCCTGCCCGGTCCGTGCGGTGATGACGGGCAGGCCGCCCGCGCCCCCGGTGCCCGCTGTCTGGAGGGCCGCGCCCGCTGCCGGCTGGCGGTCGTCGGCGCGGGCGTTGGAGCATGCGCCGCGCGTAGCCCGGGGCGGCATCGCCCATGTGTTCGCTTCGGGAAACCGGCGTCTGGGCCATCGACTCCGCTGGCACGTGCCGGACTCCTGCGGGGCTGGCCTGCGTGCCCAGCAATCAGGCCAAGCTGCTGCGGTTACCGGGTCTATCCCCCTACGGTGAGCGCCGGACGTCTGACGCAAGGGAGCGTGGGGCGAAGCCCTTGGGAGGCGTACGGTGGACTTCCTGGCACCCATCTTCGGCCTGCTCGTGCTGGTTATCTCGGCCATCGCAGTCACAGTGGGACTGAGCCGTGAGATACGGACCCGGCGCCGCGCCGGCCGGCTTGAACGGGCACTTCGCGCCCTCGCTGCCCGTTCCGGGTGGCACCTCCTGCCCCCAGCCGAGTACCGGTCGGACCACCAGCTCATGCACTTCGGCTGGCTCGATGCCGACGCGCGCCTTGTGGCCACCGGCACCAGCAACGGCTACGAGGTAGTGGCTGCCGAGCTGGCACAGATCGACTCCCGGCGCGCGTTCTACTGGCTGGCTGTCTACTTCCAGCTGCCGGGCGAACGCCCGATGCTCCGGCTGGAACGGCCCTGGAGCGCAGGAGCTCTCGGCATCCCGGTCCACGGCCCCGGGCTGTACCTCCCAATGAGCACTGACACCGACGCGCTGACCGCCCGGCTCGCCGGGACCAACGTGTTGGACCAGCTTGCCGACCTCCGGGCGCCGGCCGTATCGCTGAACGATGACCATGTGTGCTTCCTGTATCACCCAGTCCCGGACGGCGCAGAGCTGGAGCGGCTGGTATCCGGCCTCGCCGCGCTCCTGCCGGAGCTTGTCAGGCTGGCGGAAGAAGCACCCGGGAACAACGAACCTGCGGCGTGACGGACCGTCGCGGCGGGCCGCCGCTCCCCGCTCGCCGCCCTCGACCCGGTTGTCCCGGGCGCTGACCGGGCGTTCCTGGCGGAGGTGGCGCGGATCGCCAGGGTGGGCCGGGCCGCGGTAGTGAACTGGCGCCGTCGGCACCCCGACTTCCCCGACCCGGTGGCCGGCACGGACGTGCACT
The DNA here is from genome assembly GCF_033794505.1 of Streptomyces sp. MB09-01. Classification (NCBI taxonomy): domain Bacteria; kingdom Bacillati; phylum Actinomycetota; class Actinomycetes; order Kitasatosporales; family Streptomycetaceae; genus Streptomyces; species Streptomyces sp. MB09-01. Next base: position 36,218 of record NZ_JARAYQ010000018.1, read on the forward strand.
CGCAGTTCGACCGCTGCGCGGTCGTCGCCTGGCTCCTCGCCCCCGACAAGATCGAAGTACCCCTGGGGCCGACGATTCGCCTCGCTGGTGCGGGCCGGGGCCGGGGCGCCACGCACCGTGGTTCCGCCTCGATGACCCGCGGCTCACCCTGGCCGACGACGCGGCCGGCGAGGACTGCTTGTCCGGCTGGTCCACCGCCGACAACGCCGACGCGCTGGCGGCCGGGACGTCGGGGCTCGGACGGTCCCGCGGCGGACTGACCCCACGCACAGCGTCCTGAACCACGCGCACTGCCCCGTCCTTCTCATCCCGCGGACCGGCAGCGACTTCGGGAGCACGTGACGACCGCCGCCCGGGGTGGCGGCATCGTCGTCGGGAGCGGCAACCCGGCCCCCAACCCCCGTGTCCGGTGGCCGAGGGCCGCCCGAACGGCTCTGAGCGCCTCGCTCACTGTTTCGTCAGAAGCAGCCCGAAAATCGCGATGACCGGAGCCCTCCGATCGCCGCCGACGATGTGCACCTGGGTCTCCGGGCGGCCCGGGATGCACGCGATCGTGCCCTCGCGGTGTAGCCATACCTGGACCGAAGTCGACATTTGCGGGTAGTCGAAGGCCCATCCCCCCTGCTCCGTGCACGCCCCGATCCGCAGGGTGTACTGGCCGCCCTGCCCGGGCTCCGTCTCCTCGGTCAGGGTCAGGGACGCGACGTCCTTCGGGGCGGTCCAGACCCCCGGATAGTCCATGTACGGCCCGGAGCAGGAGCCGCAGGCCGCCGCCACCAGCGCGACGACGGCAATCGCGGCCGCGGCGCGAGACGGCATGTTCGACAGCCCCCTGGGGCTGTCGGCGCAGACGACGGTGGCCGCGCACGAGGCAACCATCGTCAGGGCACACCAGAGGACCCAGGGCCCCGAACCCGCTGTTACCAGCACGAATAGGAGGGCTAGCGCGACGATCCACGAGGCGGCTGCCCGCCAGACGGCAGCGGTGTTCCGGGGAGTGCGCAGCGCCAGCACCGCGACCACGACCGGCAGGACCGCTAGTGCCAGGCAGAGCAGAACTACGCACTTCATGACGAGAGTGCCGTCGTAGTCCGGCACCAGCATGGTGGTGTCCGCCAGTGCGAACGTCCCCACCAGCCCCCCGATCTCCACCGCGAGCGCCGACCACAGTACGACGGCGAGCCGACGGCCCGTCGCTTCTTCCCCCACCAAAGCCCCCAGGATTTGAGCGCGTTCAATTAGTGGGGTGCATGGTACTGGAACCGGCCATCCCGTCGAGCAGCCGGCGCCCGGAGCGGGAGCTGCCCACCGAAGGGAGCAGTGGCACCGCGTCGGATAGCCACCTGCCTCCCCTTCCGCCGGTGCGGAGGTGTGGGTGCGGGCGGCGCGCCGCAGCTCGACGCCGCCAGCCCGCCAGGCGGCGGAAGCCGCCCGCCAGCGGCGGCTGTGCCGGTGAAGACCTCGGCGGACGAACGGGCCTTGGGGAGCCCATATCCGCGGGCGCGGGATCGACCTCTGCCGCCCCGGGGAAGGCGAGGTACTCGCCGGACCACCCCCGCGGGCATCGCGGTCAGGCCCTCCAGGTAGATGTCGACCCCGCGCCCGCGGGGATGGTCCCCTGTACCTCGGGGCGGTTCAAGCGGGCCGCATGGACTTCGCGAGCGCCCAACGCCCGTACGGCAGAACGATCGTCGAGATCCGACCCGCCGTTTTCTTGATCATTTCGGGCAACCGATCAGGCCCCCTGTAGGTCGTACAGGAGTCGGGCGTACTCGAACGCCTGACCCATGTGACGAGGGGGACCATCTTGATGCCGTTGAACCGCACGCACAGCACCGCAGCGCGGCGGATCGGAGCGGCTCTGGCCGCCGGTACGGTGGTGTTGGGCGCCGCGACCACTGCCCAGGCAGCGCCGGCGCCGAGCCCGCTGACGCCGGCTACCGAGGGCGGTAAGCAGGGCCCGAACCGGCCTGAGGGCGACCCGGACCCGTTCGGCGGTCTCGTCACCTCCGAGGAGCTCCTCGACACCACGGTCGAGAACGGCCAGAAGCAGAGCCTCCGTCTGGGCTTCAAAGTCATCGGCGACAAGCCCGTCCAGGGGGCGGAGCTGGGCGTCCACCTGCCGCCTGGCCTGGAACTGAATCCTCAGGAACGGCCGTCGAACTGCGAACACTTCAAGGTCGACCCCGTGCGGGAGTACCGTGACGAATACCTGTTCTGCAGTTTCACCGGCACCTTCGAGCCGGGCAAGTACTACCGGCTCGACACGGGGCTGAACATCACCGCGACCCCGGAGCTGTGGCGGGACCTCTTCTACGTCACCTGGACCCCGGGCGGCAAGCCGATCTACAAGCCGCAGCAGGGCGGGGTCAAGGGAACCGCCGCCGCTATCAAGGTCACACCGTCCGAGCCGTTCAAGGAGTGGCGTTTCTGGGGCCGTGAGGTGCCGGTCGAAAACCGCGCGAACCAGCCCGACTTCACCGTGGACGGGGCGACGGGCAGTGGCCCGGCCGGCGGCCAGGTGCTGCTTAACCCGGGCTGGCAGATCAAGGGCACCGGGTCGGTCGCCACCACGGCTGCCGACGACAGCGTGGTGGAAACCGAGTTCGTGTTGCCGCCCGGCATCAGCTTCGCCGGCGGCCGCCCGGGCCCGGAGGGGCGCCGGGTATTCGGCGGGACCGGCGGCTCGGTCAAGCGGATCTTCAAGATCGAGTCGTGGGTCAAGCCGGGCACGTACCACGGCGAGTACCGGTACAAGGCTGACCGCGGTCCCGGCCATCTCAACATCGCCGACATCGACCGTGACCTCGGCAACAACACGGCCGGGCTCACCATCACCGTGACGCCGGCCGGCGGGCCGCAGCCCGGCCCGTCGACGTCCGCCTCGGCCTCCCCGAGCCCGTCCGCCTCGTCTCCGCCTCGACCGCGCCCTCGACCGCGCCCTCGGCCTCGGCCTCCGCGAACACCGCCCCGACCACCGGCAACACCCCGGGCACGAACGGCGGTACCGGCGGCAACCTTGCCAACACCGGATCCGCCGCGCTGACCGCGGGCGGACTCGCCGCCGCGGCCCTGACGCTCGGCGGAGCCCTGTACGCCATGGCCCGGCGGCGCCGTTCGGCGTAACGGCACACGTCGCGCGCGCCACCGACGCCGCGAGGGAAGCCGGCGAGTCCCGTGCGGGGCGGTTCAACGCCCCCCACGGGACGCCTTGGAGCAGGAAAGTGCAGCCGGCCGCGCACTCCCAGATGGTGTCGCTGGTCATGGACATCCTGCCGGAGCGGGAAGCGGGTCTCCTGGTCGGCTCACGTCAGTGGCCGCTGCTGGCCGCCCGCATGCAGAAGATCGGCGAGAGCGAGGGCACACACGTTGTGGCCCAGCACCTGAACCGCCTGACGACCCGACATCTCCTGGAAGCAGGCCACGGGCACGGCTCTGGTGGGCCGCCTCGTGGACGCGACCATCCATGCCCTGACCACGCCGCTGACCGCACGGCCCGCGCCCGCGTCCCGCTGTGGGTCTCCCCGATGGCGGCCCGCTCCCGCTCCACCACCACCCCCACCTGGCCCCCGGACAGGCGACACCGCAGCGGCCGCGGCTTTGGCGCAGCCGCGGGGAGTCAGTGCCGGCAGGACGGCCGGACGCGGAGCAGCTGGGTCCGCAGCACGGGTGTGCCGTCGACCGGTGCCGGGTCCTCCGCGGTCGGCTCTATTCCTCCGGCGGCGGTTTTGTCGAGTGTTGTCAGGCCGTCGGGGCCGACCGTGCCGAACACCGTGTAGTTCGGGCGTAGTGCGGAGTCGCCGTAGACGACGAAGAACTGTGAGCCGTTCGTGTCCGGACCGGCGTTGGCCATCGCCAGCAGGCCGCGCCCGTACAGGCGGCGCGCGCCGGTCGGATCGGTCGGTGCGGGTGGCAAATCCACCGGCAGCTCGTCCTTGTACTTGTACCCGGGCCCTCCCTCACCGGTCCCGGTCGGGTCGCCGCACTGCAGGACCTTCAGCGTCGGATACGCCGTCAGACGGTGGCACACCGTCCGATCGTAGAACCCATGCCGTGCCAGGTGCAGGAAACTCTGGACCGTGCACGGCGCCTTGGCCCGGTCCAAGTGCAGCGGGAGCGGGCCCTGGCTGGTCGGGACAGCCATGTCAACCGTGCCACGGCTAGGGGTGCGCCGCGGGTCAGGCGGCAGCGGTACATGACGCGCGGGCGGCTCGTCCGGGGTTTGTGTGTACTGGCAAGGGCCGTGCGTGGTGCGCGGCGGAGCGCCGTCGGAAGCGGTGGCGGCATTTCCCCCGGACACAACAAAGGTCACGGCCGCTAATGCGCTGATCAGTGCTCGATTCATCTTGCGCGCCCTCCCGATGATCGCCAGGTTTTGGAGCGGTCGCAGTCTAGTACTGCAACGGTCTTTGGGTTGACAGGTTGGCAGTTTCTGGTGGTGTGTGGCCGCGTTGTTTGTAGTGGCTGACGCGGGCTTGGTGTTGGCGTCGGCGGCGCCAGTGTGACCAGTGCAGGACGTGGCCGATGGAGGCGGGGCGGCGGTTGGTGAGGCGGGTGATCAGGCGTCGGAGTTCGGGGAGGGTGAGGGGTATGAGCTGGGAGGATCCGTTTCTGCTTTCCCCGTGTCGGCCTCGCGGGCTTTCAGGACGGTGAGGCAGGCGTGGGCGGCCATGGCGAGGGTGATGTGGCGGTGCCAGCCGGGGTAGCGGCGGACCTGGTAGTCGTCCAGGCCGCATTCCTGCTTAGCGGTCTGGAAGCATTCCTCGATCGCCCACCGGCTGCCGGCGACGCGGATGAGTTCGTCGAGGGTCGTTTCGGCCGGGCAGTAGGCGATGTAGTAGGAGATCTGGTCGGGCCGGCTGACGCTTCGGGGGGCGATGACCCAGTGCCGGCGGTCCTCACGGTGCCAGGGCCGGACCTCCACCCTGGCCCAGTCATAGACCCGCGGGCCGTGGGCGCCGTTCCCGCAGGAACGACGCTTCCACCTCTGCCGGGGCAGCCCGTTGAACAGGTCGTGAACGGGGTGGTCGATGGCCCAGCGGGTCACGACGGTGTCGTGGCGGGTGGTGGCCATGACATGGAAGACGTCCGCCCGCTCGAGCTCGGTCCGCCAGCCTTTGGAGAAGCCGTAGGCGGCGTCCGCGGTCACCCAGCGGAACGGGATCTTCTCCGTGATCGCCCGGCGGACCATGGCTTTGGCGATGACCACTTTCGTCTCGAAGACGGTCGTGTCCTCGATGCCCGCGGTCCGGCACCGTTCCCGGTCATCGGTCCATGACGTGGGCAGATACAAGCGGCGGTCGATCAGCGTGCGGCCGCGGGCGCCGGCATAGGCGAGGAAGACACCGACCTGGCAATTCTCCGTGCGGCCCGCCGTTCCCGAGTATTGGCGCTGGACCCCGGCCGACCGGACGCCCTTCTTCAGGAACCCGGTGTCGTCCACGATCAGTACCGCCTCAGGGTCACCGAGATGCTCGACGACGTAGTCGCGGACGTCGTCGAGGACTTCATCAGCGTCCCAGTCGCACCGGTTCAGCAGCCGGTGCATCCGGTCGGGAGCCGAATGCCCTGCCTCCTCCGCGAGCGTCCAGCCGTTCTTCCGCTCCAGCGGAGATATCAGGCCTCGCATATACGCCAGCGCCGACTCACGCGGCTCCGACCGGGCAAACCGGTGCACGAACCGCTCATGCACCTCACCCAGACCCGCCGCCCACGCCCTCACATCACCAAGTACCCCACCCATAACCAGACCAACGACCAACCTGGCCACCAGTCACGCCAAACGCCGTTGCAGTACTAGCCTGTTCCCGACCACCGCACCTGAAGGGATGGACAGCCATGGACCAAGGGTGGGCGGCGCTGCTCGGCGCCGCGATCGGCGCCATCCTCGGCGGGGGCGCGGCGATTACCGCCGCGTGGCTTGGACGCAGCGGGATGAAGACGCAGGCGCAGGCGGTGATCCAACAGGCCAGCTGGCAGGCCGACGCCACACGCGAGCAGTGGATACGGCAGGTGTTGCGGGACGCTTGTATCGAGTTCGTGGAGGCATCCCGCTTACAGGTCCATGCCATACGCAGGTACCACGCGCTGGTCATGTTCGATCAGCAGGGCTTCGATCGAGACCCGGAACAGATCCGCCGGAACTACTTCAATCTCGGGATGCGGACACAGACCGCTGGCCTTGTCCTGGAGCTGGAGGGCAGCCACGAAGTGCGGGACGCTGCTGAGAGGGTCTTGGAAGCCTCCCGGAGGATTCCGCACCTGAGTGAAGACCACGGCAACTACGCCGAGGCCCAGGAAGAGACCCAGCACATGTGGGAAGCCATCGACGAGTTCGTGCGGGTTGCCCGCACGCGCCTGGCGCTCTGACTCCCGCCCGGTGCCCACCTCCCTGCGGGCCACCTAGAACGATCACGCGGGCCAAGTAGAGCGCTAAGGGGCCAACACAGCCGCTTAGTCATACCTGCCTGTGACTGATTCCCAATCATGGTTGTCAAGCAGTCCTTGATCGGGCCTGCTTCAGCAAGGACCAGTAGATCCCGGGCTCGCGGTAGTGGACTTTCGGCAGTGCCGCGGGGCGGCGGAGTTTCGTAGGGTCGCGTCCGTGAGAACAGTGATCATCGCCCGGGTGCCGGCACCGGTACTGTCCGCAGGCCTCTTCATCGGGGCGGTGGCGGCTGTTGGCACCGGTGTCGCCACTGTGTGGTGGGGCATACCGGCGGCGGTCTGCGCCTTCCTCGCGGGCTGGCAGCCGGGGCGGAACCGGAGCACGGGGGCGGCCTTGGTCGGAGTGCTCGCGGCCTCCGTGGTGGCTGTGCTCCTGGTGCCGGCATGGTTGGGCTGGGCGAGCCAGTTCGTGGGGTTGTTGCTCGTGGCGGCGATGCTGCCGTGGTTCGCGGGCCGGTTCCTGCGCCAGTACCGGGCACTGGTTCGGGCTGGGTGGGAGCGGGCCGCTCGGCTGGAGAGGGAGCAGCATCTGGTCGCCGACCAGGCCCGGCTACGCGAGCGGACCCGGATAGCGCAGGACATGCATGACCTCCTGGGCCACGACCTCAGCCTCATCGCCCTGTCCGCGGGGGCACTGAAGCTGGCCCCTGGTCTGTCTGAGGACCACCGGGCCACCGCCCGGGACATCCGCGCCAGGGCGGGAGCCGCCGTAGACCGGCTCGGCGAGGTGATCGGTGTACTGCGCGAGCCATCGGATCTGGCTCCGGGACCCGAGCCCAGCGCTGGGCTCACCGAACTCGGGGCTCTGGTGGACCGGGCGGCCGCGGCGGGGCTTGACGTCCGACTGCGGGTAGAAGGCGAAGCGGCGGCCGGTGACGCGCCGCTGGTCGTCGAGCGGGCCGTGCTGCGCGTCGTCCAGGAGGCGCTGACAAACGTTGCCAAGCACGCCCCTGGGCACCGGGCGACCGTCGTCGTCCGACACATGGAAGGACGGACCGAGGTCAGTGTTACGAACGAGCCGGTGCCCTCCGTGTCTGCGGCCCACCATGACCACGCCGCCCGTCCCGCACCTGGGTCCCGGGCCTCGGCACCCGGCGAGGGCCACCGCTTCGGTCTCATCGGCCTGGATGAACGCGTCCGACTGGCTGGTGGAACCTTCACATCGGGCCCCGAGGGCGGCGGGTTCGCCGTCAGGGCCAGGCTCCCGCACCGTCCCGGGGCCGTGCACCCGCCACGACACGCCGAGCCCGATGGTCCAGGTGACGTACTGCCTCCTGAGCACCGCAGTGCCCGTCGCCGTCTGGGCCGTACCGCTGCCGCGGCCGTCCTGGTGCCGCTGTGCACCTCCGCGTTGCTCATCGGCGGGGTGCGGGCGTGGGACACCGTGACGGCACGGGAGTCGGTACTCGCCCCCCAGGACTACGCCCTCCTGCGCGTTGGTCAGCCACGCGCGGACGTGGCGCCGTACTTGCCCGAGCGCCAGACGACCCGTCGCCCAGCAGCACCCACGCCCGCACCACAAGATGCGGCCTGCGAGTTCTACGTACAGACCGGCGACCCGTTCGACGACCGCTCGGGGGACATCTACCGTCTCTGCTTCCGGGCCGGACTCCTGGTCTCCACCGACAACTACACCGGGAAGGCTGTCCGATGATCCGAATCCTGATCGCCGACGACGAGCCCATGATCCGCGCAGGCGTCCGCGCAGTCCTTGCCACTGACCCCGGTATCACCGTCGTCGCCGAGGCAGCCGATGGCCACCAGGCGGTGGAGCTCGTCCAGCGCCACCGCCCGCAGGTGGCCGTCCTCGACATCCGGATGCCGGGGACCGGCGGTTTAGAAGCTGTCGTCGAGATCCGAAGGACCGTCCCCGAAACGGGGGTTGTGATGCTGACGACCTTTGGCGAGGACGAGTACATCCTGCGGGCCCTCAGCGAAGGTGCCGCCGGTTTCCTGATCAAGTCCGGCGAGCCGGAGGAGCTGATCGCCGGTGTCCGGGCGGTTGCCGACGGCGCCGCCTACCTGTCACCGAAGGTCGCGGCCCGGGTCGTCGCGCATCTCGCCGCTGGCGGTGCGGGCGCCCAGGTCGGCCGCCGTTCCGCGGCCCGCGCCCGCGTCGAGGCCCTGACCGCCCGGGAGCGGGACGTGCTCGGCTTCCTCGGCAGAGGTCTCTCCAACGGGCAGATCGCGCGCCGCCTGCGCCTGGCGGAGGGCACGGTGAAGGCCCACGTCAGCTCGATCCTCGCCCGCCTCGGCGTCGACAACCGGGCCGCAGCGGCCGTGGTCGCGCACGAGGCCGGCGTGGTCCCGGTGCCGTCCGACCGGCTGCCCTACAAGGAAAGCTGACACCGCCCGTACGGCAATCGGCAGTACGAGGAGCCGTACGGTCACTACGGCCGTCGCGCCGAGCGCCGCGGCCGCCAGGACGTCGTGCGGATAGTGCACCCCGACCAGCACCCGCAACAAGGCGGCCACCCCCGCCACCGGCAGCACCAGGGCCGCGAGCCGAGGATGTACCAAGGTCACGCCCACTGCCAGCGCGACCGCCAGGGTGGCGTGGTTGCTGGGGAACGACCAGTCGCCCGGCTCGGGACACGATGCGAGGGCCGAGACCCCGGGCAGGGCACGACACGGACGTTCCTCGTCGACAAGGAGTTTGATCGCCTCACTCAGTCCGTAGGCGACAACGGTCCCGGCGGCCGCCACTGCCACCCCGGCCAGGCCCGGCACGTCACGGCGGCGCAGGGCGCTCCAACCGACCCAGGCCAGCAGCAGGCCCAGGAACAGCAAAGTACCCTCACTCGCCGCTTCCAGGGCGGTCTCGGCCCACGCCGGCCCGTCCGCCACGCTTCCAGTCAGGGCACGGTAGGCCCTCGCAGAGAGGCCCGCCGTGACGTGCACCGGTTCATTCGTGCCCAGTGTGCCGCCGGGCGCCAGCCAAACCACAGCCGCTGCCCCCGTCCCGGCCGACGCGACCGCCACCGGCAGCCGTCGGCCCCACCCGTACCGCTTGATCGATTCCATGTCGCCGACGGTAGGAACACCGCAGGCCGGGGGCCCTGGCCGAACGGCGGCCCAGTCCCCCGACGATCGTCAGGGTTGACCGGGCGGTCCCGCCGCACTTTTCACGAAAGCCATCACGGAAAGTGCTGCCACCACTACCCTGCGGGCCAACTTCGACGCTAACACCGGCCAACTAGACCGCTAGCTGGCCAACTACGGCGCTAAGTCACAACAGGTGATCGCATCCCTACTTCGGAGTAACCGATTCGCATTGTTCGATTTTAGTTCGATATCTTGGAGGGGGATTCAAGCCATACCGGCTGAAACTGTTTGTTGAGAGGTGAGTCATGACCAACGGCTGCCACCTCCAAGTGGAGATCCGACGGGTTCCCAGAGCTTGTACGGCAGTCCGTTGTCGCTGTTCATGCTGGTCGGAGGGCTGCGGGTGAGATCCACTCGATCGTGTGAGGTTCTGCTGTTTTCTCGCGGATTCCAGGAGTCCTGAGCGTAATTTGCTGTCTCGTGACAGATTCAGGGAGTCGCCGGTTCTCGTTGATCACAGGCGAGGGTGGAGTGGGCGCTATGGAGCGTCCGAGTGGGGCGGAGCCGGGGCTGGCTGACGTCCTGACGCTGCAGCGCCGGGCTTTTGAGTCGTCGACGGAGGCGGACGAACGGGCCCTCTACCAGGACACGCTGGCCGAGTACTGCTGGGCGAGGGATGTCGCGGGGCTGTCAGCGAAGACTCTGGATGCCTTGGTCCAGCCGGTGGTGGAGCTCTGCTCGTTCTACGGCGTAGTGCCCTGGCGGCTCACGTCGAGGCAGGTTGACCAGTACTTCTCCGGGGTGGGGAAGCCGGGGCGTCACACTACGGTGCGGTCGAAGATGAACCGGATCGACGGCTACTTCGCCTTTCTCGAGCAGCGGTACGCCGGCGAGATCCTGCGACGGTTCGGAGCCGGAGTCCAGTCCCCGGTCGATTCCTTCAACCGGCCCGAACACCGCGGTGACTTCGGGCTGCGGATCCCCCCGTCGGCACGGGCAACGAAGGAGTTCTTCGCCGCCTGGCGGGATGCCTTGCCGGCATCGAGGAAGTATCCGGTGGCCGTCCGGAACTACGTGATGTCCAAGATCACCTACATCTCGGGGGTGCGGGCGGCTGAGCTCTGCGCGGTCCGGCTGGGGGATGTGAACTGGGAAAACGGCCAGTGGGGCCGGTTCCTGGTGTTCGGGAAGGGCGCCAACGGGTCGGGCCCACGTGAGCGCGAGGCATACCTGTTCGAGGAGGGCCGGGCCCTGCTGTGGTGGTACGTGGAGGAGATCCGGGGCGAGTTCCGCGATGACGCGAGTGATCCGCACGCGCCGCTGTTCCCTTCGGAGCGGTTGCCAAAGTCGATCGCCTCACTGAATCTGCCGATCGCCCCGGCGGTGGGCCCGGACACCTTCCGGCGGGCTCTGAAGGCGGCTTCTAAGGAGCATCTGAAGGGTTCGATCACAGAGCTCTTCCCGCATCTGCTGCGGCATGCCTGCGCAACCCACAACTATGAAGCGGGCATGCCGTTGTGGGACGTGCAGGTCCTGCTGGGTCACATCTGGGCAACCACCACGGTCGGCTATCTGGCGACCGCGAAGGGCGATCCGGAGCGGCAGAGTCTGGAGTCCTCCCGGCGAGCGGTTCGCCGGCTGAGCTTGGAGTCGTGAAGCGATGAAGTGGAACCTGCGCTGGGTCGCCGCCCGGCGTGACATCTGGCGGCCGACGCAGCTGCAGGCCGCGTTCGCCGAGGTCGGGTTCCACCCGTCCTTGAGCAAAGTCGCGGCCTTGTGGTCGAACAAGCCGATCACCGTCCGGCTGGACGATCTGGACAAGATCTGCACCGCGTTGGGCTGCACGGTCGCGGACCTGATGGAGGCCGAGCCGGTGGCCTCGGCGGCCGGCCGGGAGCCCGGCGAGATCCAGGCTGCCAGCGGTGACGTGGGGCCCGCTCGGCCGGTTCCACGGCCCGCCAGCGGCGGCCAGCGACGCGCCTTGCCCCCGAATTAGAACGGGGAAGCCAATATGGTGGGGCAGTCGCGGCTGGTGGTGGGGGAATGCGGCTATTGCGCGGACTGGGGGGTCCTCTCCGGGCACAGGTTGTGCGTGTTCTGCACCAGGTCGCGGCCCTGGGCTCGTATGGGCTCCTGCGGGCGGCGGGAGGGTGTCTGCCGCCGGTGCGGCTGGCCGCAGCCTGTCGCGGCGGACGGGACCTGCCGGGGGTGCCTTCTGGCCGTGAGGCTGGGTGAGGACGAGCAGTGGATGTGGGCGGAGATCCGCCGGGAGTACCTGCCGCCCGGGCGGCCGCGGCAGCTGGCGGTGGTGGTGCCGGACGTGAAGTTGCCGCCTGCCAACCCGCTCAGGGCCCACGACCGGCCGACGACTCGGGAGCCCGTTCCTGAGTGGGTGCGGAAGCTGTCCCCGCCGCGGCCGCAGGATGATCCTGTTCTCTTCCCGAGGCAGGTGGACGGGCAGCTCGGCCTGTTCCCGCCGCCGCGGCGGACTCTGGTCACCGCCGACGCGGGCCGCATCCGCGACCGGCCGATCCCACAACTCGATCTGGTGGACGCCCAGTTGGCGGACATCGCCCGCGAGCGGAAGGTCGGCGGAGCATGGCTGAACCTGACCCGTTCGCTCGCCCGTCTGGCGTTGGCGGCCCGTGAGCCGGGGCAGCGGCAGGTGCTTCCCCAGACGCTGGATGACCTGCCCTCGATGTCTCCCACGATCGCGGAGGCTCTGCGGCGGGTGGGACTGCTGGCCGATGCCCGCTCCAGGGTCGTGCCGGGCAGCGGAGTCGTCCACGGCAGCTGCACACGCTGTCTGGCCTGGGCGAACGACCGGCGGCAGGTCTGCGTGGCCTGCCGGCAGTTCGCCCGCTTCCACCCCGGATCCGGTGAGTGCGAACGCTGCCGGAGCGTCCAGCCGCTGGCCGAGGGACTATGCAGGTTCTGCACCGTGCTGCAGACCCAGGCGGTCACCGACTTCGACGGCATCGCCCTCGAGGGGGGTGACCAGCTGTGGTTCGGTGCCGGATTCGCCCCGAAGCTGCGGACGACGGACGCCCGTTACCCGCCCAGGACCCGGCGCAAGGGCCGCTTCGTCGCGAAGAAGAGGCTGGTCAAGGCCGCTGCGAGGGCGGCTCGCTCTATCTCCGACCACCTGATCGATCCGGCCCAGACCGCACTGTTCGAGGCCCCGGCCCGGGACTGGGCCAGTCTGGGCGAGAGTGATCTGCCCGCGCCGACACCCGAGGCCGAGGCCGTCATGGCCGAGTTCGCCCGCTACATCCGCTCCCGCGGCTGGAACCCTGATCACCAGCGCAGCAGCACCCGCATCCTGCGGATCCTTGTGTCCTGGCTCGGGGTCCGGGCTCCCATTCGGGAGATCGACATCCAGGCGGTCGCCCTCCTCAGCAGCAACCACACCGGCGCCCGCGTCACCGACTTCCTCCGGCGCCGCGAACTCCTCATCGCCGAGGAGAAGACCAGTGCAGACCTCCTGCGGGCCCGGGACACCGCGGCCAGCCTGCCGGAATCGTACGCCGCAGCCGTCAACACCTGGATCGACGTGCTGACGGGACAGGGAAGCAAGCCCAGCAGGCCCATCGCCCCGACGACCATCTACAACTACGTCTCCTTCGCCGCCCCGATCCTGCGGGACTTCTCCGCTCAGGGCATCACCGACCTGAGGCAGGTCACCAAAGAGATCATCGAAGCTGCACTCAAGCCCCTGAGCAGGCCACATGCCCGCTCAGTGCACACCGGCCTGCGATCACTGTTCCGGGCATTGCGACGCGAGGGGCTCATCTTCCGGGATCCCGCGCGGACCATCAGCCTGACGATCGCCCGCCATAAGCCGGTTCCCCTGCCCACCGACCGGCTCAAGGGCATTCTCGACAATGCCCCCGACGCCCGCAGTCGGCTGGTCATCGCGCTCGTCGCCATCCACGCCCTCATGCCGGGTGAGATCACCAGCCTGCACCTAGACGACCTCGACCGGGCCCAGGGACGCCTGCGAGTCCGCCGCAAGAGCCGACCAGACCACCTCGTCTACCTGGATGAGATGACCCTCGAGCTGGCCAGAAGCTGGGCTGCGGAACGGTTCCGACGCTGGCCACGCACACCCAACCCCCACCTGTTCATCAACCGGGAGACCGCCGTCAACGGAGAAGCTCCGGTCAGCAGAATGATCATCCGAACCTCCTTGAAGGGAACCGGCCTGCAGGCGGGGAAACTCCGCCAGGACCGGATCCTCGACGAAGCCCACGAAGGCGCCGACCCCGTCCGGCTGATGCGGGTCTTCGGCATCTCGGCCATCACCGCGATGAAGTACGTGTCGACGGCCCACCCCGCCGACATCCGCCCCGACCCCATCGCCCCATGACAGGGTCACCTGGTTCTGTGATGACGACCCTGATCGCACCCACGATGACGCCCGCGATCGTCCACCGGCGCATCGAGTTATGGCGGCTCGAAGTAGCTACCCCGGGATCCGGAGTCGAGGCTCCCAAAAGCGCCAAAAAAGGCGGTGGTGTAGGCGGCGCATCTGTTGCCCGCTCAATCCCGCTCGCGGGTGTGCGAGACCGGCTCCTGCGTTTGGGCTGCGCGCAGCCAGCGCCTACACCGTCGTTGCCGTAGGCCGGGGGGATAGGCCAGGTTTTCCTTCTTAGCCCGGCTACGGAGCTGGTGAACTAGGCGTTTTGCACTTCGGCTCGCCTGATCACGAAGGGTTGCTGACGAGCTGACACCCTCGGCGAGCAGCAAGTGAAGCATGCCGGGATCCTCCAGGTCCGGATGGACCTGCGCCAGCAGAGCTACGTCGCGCATCTGGTCGATGATTGGTCTGGAAACTTGCAGGTGAGCGGCCAGCTGATCCTGCTGCTCGCCGCTCTGAGATCGTCGAACGAGCTCGAATGCAGATGTGATGCCCGCCTTCGCTAGCGCCGTCTTGTACGAGGCGAAAATCGAAAGGTCCAGGAAATGTAGTGGCGGAACATTCACTAGCCGCCTGAACCGATCGTTGGAGTGCAAGTCGTCAAAGAAGGGGTCTGTCGCAGCTGCCGTCTTGTCGTCGTCGGTGGCGACGGCGAACTCCAGGTCTTCGAGCGCCTGGTCAAGCCGGAGCCAGCGGGTCTTGCGGCTCTGGCCTGTGAGGCATCCCCAGCAGCCGGCGCGGCGGCGGGCCAGCAGGCAGTCCAGGCAGGCGTGATCATAGGCCAGTCTCGGCGAATAGGGGGCGTGCTCGTGGGGATGTAGCCGTGTCTCATCCGGACCGACTCCATATAGCGCCTCGATGCAGTGCCACAGGTTCTCGGCGAACGGACGCATGTGTTCGGCTCGCTGGCGCAACCGTCTCCCTTCCCACCGCCTCTCGCACAACCGTTTGAGCTCCCAAGCTGATCGCGCTGCTTGTACCAGTGCGCTCGGATTGCTTTCGCCGCTGGCCATACAGCTGTTGAGCCATTGGGTGGCACTGCTATACATGACTCGAATCCGAAGCGGCACCCAGCCCTCCGCCGTGTCTTCGATTTCCCATAGGCCAGCCCTGGCGTATAGCTGATCAATGGCTGTCGCGTATTTCCTGTACTCCTCTTCGTCCGTTTCCTCCTCAGGGATGCGCTGGTAGACCGCCCGCAGGTACTCAAAGCACGCCAGCACGTAACCCGGGTCCTCATCCACGGCCAGGCTCAGCAGCTCCACTCGTTCGTCGACGCTCTGCTCTTCACTGTCGTCGATCAGCGACTTGCTTGTAGCGATGACCTGTAGGGCGAGGCTCCTCCAGTGCCGCGCTCCACACAGATCATCTCGGAGATCCACATGCACCTCGCTGAGCCGCAGCAGGATGAAGGCAGCAACTGCAGTGAGCTTCTGTGCCCGTGCGCGATCTTGGGATCTGGTCCTTGCGGCATCCCCTAGCTCAGCTGGGATCACAGAGAGGCCGAGGTCTGGTCTGCTGACCACAATGCTCTCGACATGGCGGCCGTTACGGATCAGGGTCACTGCGGACCGATCGTCATCTACCAGCGTGACCCGCGCATGCCAGGTGAGGTCCGGTCTGAGAGCGAAGAGTAGACGGGACAACGTGCTTGCGATTTTGCCAGCGGGCAAAGCGCTCAAGTCCTCGCTTGTGATCTTGCTCAGCGGCGTGGTGGCCAGGACAGAGGAAGCCCGGTCCAACTGCTTCGGCGCTTCCGTGCCGAGCCCCTTCATCCTGGCGAGCAGATACTCAGTAGAGGCCGCGCACACTGTGCCATCAGCTCTCTGCACCTCGACCTGAAGCCGCAAACGCTGCCCTAGCGTCGACGACACCACCATGACGCCGATCAAAGCAAGTGCAATGTAAGCCGCCATCAATCGCATGAACTCCGGCAAAGGAGACAAAAGCAAGATGTCGGCCATCACTACTACGAGAGCCAGACCGCCTAGCAGGACAGACCAGTGCCTCCAGTCACGCTGAGGAATGCCGTCCGTCTCATGTTGGCGCTTTGGGGCCGACGTAGACACGACTAGGAACAACATCCCTAGCCCAATCACCGTGATCACGCCAGCGGCCCACCCAATCAGCGGTCCTCCGACAGTGAACGGCTTGAACATGGCATAGACCGGAAGCATCACTGCCACGCCGGAGATCAGGAACAGGCCGAGGTCCCGAGCGAACCGCCATTTCCCAGTTGGCCAAATGACGGCATCGACTCTGACGAACCAGCGGGAGAACAGGCCAGCGAGCGCGTACAGCAAGGCCCATGCCATTGCACTGAACAGCAGCAATTTCCCAACAGGCTCGACCCAGTCTTTGTAAAACCGATCCCAGTTGGACGATGCCGTGGCGTTCGGGCGGCCCTTGAGAATGGCCACCTTTGCGATGCCCGCTGCCGCCTTGGCGTTGGTTCGGTCCAACTCGAGCGCAGCGCGGAACTGGTTCTGAGCATCATCCAAGTCCCCAGAACGGACCAACCTCTGTCCTTCGACGACCGCTTCCGCCGCTTGCTGACGTTGCTCAGCGACACTCTTCAGACCCGCGACAGCGCAGTTCTTCTCCCCGTCACCCACCTGGACGGTCATATACAGCGCCTTAGCGCGATCAAGTGATCCGGCGTTCTGATGCCCCTTCGCCGTCGCGCAGATGGATTCCGCGCCGGCATCGAACGGCGTTGCCAGGGATGCCGCTCGTGCAGGTGCGACCACTGCCAGAGCGATGAGCGAGGCGGCGGCACCGGCTCGCATGCAATGCCTTTCCCACACGCTCATTACCTCAAGAAGACTCGGGCTCGCCGCCCCTGACTTGGCCGACTGTAAGAGCGCCTCCGACGCAACGCACCCGCACGTTGCTGTGACGGAGCCGTCCGGAGCAATACAGGTACTCAGGCAGGTCCCTGATGGAGTAGGCGACCGGGCTGGGCGCCCAGTCGAGCGCCGCCTCGTCTATCCGGTGTCTACCCGACAGCTCGCATAGCCCGGGGCAGCCACTTCCAGAGCGAGCTCCATTTGGCGTGAGGTAACCGGGATCACTAGCCTCGATCTTTCGTGACGGTCCGTCGGTTTCTTCGGCGGGCCGTTTCGGTGATTCGGGCTGTTGGTGGCCAGGCTGATAGCCCGGCTGTCGCGTCGGGTGGGCGCCGGGTTCCACGGCTCCGGTCGGGGTGGTGCTGCTTGCAGGGACGGGAACGCCCTGGTCAGCCGGGGTTCGGGAGAGCTGCCGAGCCGTGCCAGGGCGTCGGTGATCACGTCGGTCCAGGGTCAGTGGCGTGCAATCTCAGGTGCCGGCGGCGGGCGGTCGTGACGATTTGGGCGGCGGCGGAGAAGAACGGGCCACCGCAGGTGGCGGAGGTTGCCGGTCCGGATCGGGCGGGCCGGCGGCCTGCAAGTCGAGCTGTGGCCCACCTGGCTCCGAGCGCGCCTTCGGGGTGCGCTGCCTCGGGGAAACGGGGACCCTGTGTGTGGGGGGGGGCGTGAACGCTTGCTGCGCCGTCCCCGCTGGCCATCAGGCGTTGCGTCCGGCTGACCGGATTTGGGCTGGGCGGCGTAACCGCAGATGCGTTCCCGCCGAGTGGTTGTGAGGCTGGGAGAGTGAGCGACGAGCCCTTGGTGGTGGTCCAACCGCCGGACCGGCGGGGACTTCGTGAGGTCTGGATCCGGGGTGAGCCCGCCGACCATGTTTGGTCGGTGCGTGAACTGCGCCGTCTGCTTGATCGATCCGGGCTCTCCGAAGTAGGCGTCGATGGCGAGGCTGTGGAGTGGCGCGGGGCGGGCAGTGGTGTCTGGCCTGACCGGAGTGCGCTGAGGTATGCAACGGGTGCGGTCCTGGCGGCCGGGATGCTCGGATGCATGGTTCTGCTCATCCAGGTCGGACAGGTGGATGCCTTTGAGTCGCCGAGCTTCGCCAGCCGGATTACTGGAATCCTGTTCATGGTGGCGGGCGGGGTGCAGGGCTTCTCGGCACTCGCGGTACTCGACTTCGCGGGCAAGCGTCAGTGGCCCTACTCCGGAGTTGCCGTCCTGGCCGGGCTGCTCATCGCGCTGGCCAGCAACTCACTGTTCCTGGTGATGTGGTTTCAGGAGAGGGAGTACGGGACCCCGCTCCTGCCTGCGTTCGCGGCACTGTGGGCCTGGTCGGTGTGGGCGCTTTGGTTTCTCCTTTACGAGAGGACATGGAGGGATATTCCTCACCCCCAGGGGTTCGCGATCGGGTTCATCGTGACCACGGCGCTCACCGCCGCGAATCTGGCTCACTCTTCCTGGTTCCAGCCGTCCGTCGCGGGAGTTTCCGTCCAGGCGAGCACGAGATTCGGCAAAGCGTACCTTGATGAGGATGCGGTCTACTTGCCGCTGACGATCAAAGTGAAGAATGGCGGGAACGTTCCGGCCTATATCCTGGGCAGCGTGTTCTGGGTGATGGGTCAGAAATTTGGGCCTGTCAGAGCTGACTCCACAGAGAAGGCGTGGAAGGATGACCTTGAGGCTTATAGAGATGTCGACCTCTTCGCCAAGCCGCCTGTCAATACTATGATCGTTGCCGGGGAACTCCTTGGGGCGGGCGGCTATATCAACCCTGGAGGTGAGTTCGTCTCGCATAGGCTGATCCAGCTCCCTCGGTTGCCCCACTTCGACAGGATTACCACTCGCGCGGAGGTCCTCACTCTGAGGAAGGACCAGGCCAGGATCCCGTCTGGGCTCGAAGAGAACGGTTTCTCATGGAATCCGAAAGAGGGGGATCCAGAGAAGTGCGAGAAACCTCCGTGCGGGGGAAGTGTCAGGTATATCGGAGAAATTGAGCACAGCAACAACATCATCAACGTAACCCGCAAGCAGCGCTACCTGAATTCTTCATGGCGCATGGAGGACGGCTGGAACAACTCCCACATCCAAGCGGGGGTAAGACCGCGGAATTCGGCGGGGATGCTGTCAGTCGACTGGGAAGGTCTGGGCCACTATGGCATCGAGAGGATCACTGGTGAAGATGACACGATCGTCGTTCGATTTCTGACGAATCCCCCGAAAGAGAAGTAACTAGCAGCGCCGCCGATATCGCCTTATCCAGACCGGACTTGCGGACCGTCTCGACCAGCAGCACCGCACCGGCCTGGGACACCACCCCGCCACCACCGCCCCGCACGCGAACAGACGGGTACGACCCGATGCGCCTCTTCACGTGAGGAGTGCAGCTTTCATGACGACGACGGGACTCTAGACAAGTCCCATCGTCCCAGGTCAGCGGCACTCCTCACCTTTTTGATCACACCCCACTCGTGAAAGCCCGAGGCTAGATGGGCTCGTCACGGCGTGGCCAGGAGCGTCGTCGGAGGTCCACCGGGTCAACCTTCGGTTGGTGCCCGGGCGATAGCGGTCCGGAACGTGCGGTTCATCCCGTGTGGCGAGCAGGCGACCTCATCGGCAGATGAATTTGGTCGCATGAACTTGCGGGTGTTCCCCGAATTCCGGCCCAATGGCCCTCGGGTTCGTCACCGAAGTGCGCCCGGATTCGAAGAACCCGTCGGTTTCACGTCGCGAGCGGCTACTCCGCCCGCTACGGTGCCTCCCATCCCGGCGACCTGGTGCGTCGGGCAGCGGAGCGCGGGATCGGAACACTCGCGCTGACCGACCGTGACACCGTGACCGGCGCCGTCCGGTTCGCGAAGGCGGCCACGGACGCCGGGATCCGTCCCCTCTTCGGCGTCGATGTCGCCGTCGCCCCCCGCTCACCGGTTCCCCTCAAGTCCACGGCCCGCCCCCGTAGCCCGGCGCGCGGTGGCGTGCATGTGGTGGAGCCGCCGCTGCGGGTCACGCTGCTGGCGCGGAGCGCCACAGGGTGGGGGCGGCTGTGCCGTCTGCTGTCGGCCGCGCACGCTGCGGCTGCGGGCGGCCCGCCGGTGGTGTCGTGGGAGACGCTCGCCCGGTACGCGGACGAGGGCCTGCTGGTTCTGCTCGGGCCGGTATCGGAGCCGGTGCGCGCACTGTCGGCCGGACGTCCGGACCTGGCCGAGCAACTGCTGGCGCCGTGGCGTGAGGTGGCCGGCGGGAACCTGAGGCTGGAGACGGTGTGGTGGGGTGTGGCCGGTACGGGACCGGGCTCGCTGCGGCTGGCCGCGCGCACACTCGGCCTTGCCGACCAGCTGGGCATCCGCGCGGTGCTGACCAACGCGGTCCGCTACGCCGACCCTGCCCAGCGCCGCATCGCCGACGTGCTCGATGCCGCCCGGCTGCTGCGGCCGATCGACCGCCGCCGGCTGGACTGCGGCGAGCGCTGGCTGAAGGACCCCGCCACCATGGCGTCGGCCGCCGAGCGGATCGCGGAGGCGTCCGGCGGCGGCCCGGGCCGCGCGGCCGCGCTGCTCGCGGAGACCCTGCTCTCTGGTGAGGAGTGTGTGGTCGATCCGGTGACCGACCTGGGGCTGGGCCGGCCGCACTTCCCCGAGCCGGAAGTGGTGGGTGCCGAGCCGGGGCCGGGCGGCGCGTTGCGGCTGCTGCGTCAGCGGTGCGAGGCGGGCATGTTCGCGCGCGGCCTGGACGGAGACCGGCGGGCGGTCGAGCAGCTGGAGTACGAGCTCAAGGTGATCTGCAAGCTGGAGTACGAGGCGTACTTCCTGGCGGTCGCCCAGGTCGTCGCCGACGTCCGCGCGATGGGCATCCGGGTCGCGGCCCGCGGGTCGGGCGCCGGCTCGATGGTCAACCACGCCCTGTTCGTGGCCACCGCGAACCCGCTCGACCACGACCTGCTCTTCGAACGCTTCCTGTCGGTGCGCAGGTCGTCGCTGCCGGACATCGACGTCGATGTGGAGTCCGCGCGCCGGCTGGAGGTCTACGACCGGATCATCGAGCGGTTCGGGCTCGAGCGGGTCGCGGTGACCGGGATGCCGGAGACGTACCGGGCCCGGCACGCCCTCAGGGACACCGGCCTCGCCCTCGGTATCGCGCCCCAGGTCGTCGACCGGATCGCGAAGTCGTTCCCGCACATCTGGGCCTGCGACATCCGCGACGCGCTCACCACGCTCCCGGAGCTGAAGCAGCTCGCCGCCGACGCAGACTCGTTCGGTCCGCTGTGGGAACTCGCCGCGGCCCTGGACGCGCTGCCGCGGGGGATCGCGATGCATCCGTGCGGGGTGATCCTGTCCGACTCGACGCTGCTGGACAGGTTGCCGGTGCAGCCGACCCCGGGCGGCCAGTACCCGATGGTGCAGGCCGACAAGGAGGACGTCGAGGACCTCGGCCTGCTCAAGCTCGACGTCCTCGGCGTGCGGATGCAGTCCGCGATGGCGCACGCCGTCAAGGAGATCCGCCGGACCTCTGGCCGGCAGATCGACCTCGACAACCCCGACCACGTCCCCCTCGGCGACCCCGGCGCCTTCGACCTCATCCGCAAGAGCGACACCATCGGGATGTTCCAGCTGGAGTCACCCGGCCAGCAGGACCTGGTCGGCCGGCTCCAACCGCGCGATGTCCAGGACGTCATCGCCGACATCAGCCTCTTCCGGCCCGGGCCGGTCAAGGGCGGCATGCCCGCCCTCTACATCGCAGCCCGCCACGGCGCCGCCCCCCAATACCCGCACCCCAACCTGATCCCGGTCTTGTCCTCGACCTACGGGGTCACGATCTGGCACGAACAGATCATCGACATGTTCGCCGTCCTGACCGGATGCGACCGCGCTCTCGCCGAGGTCGCCCGCCGTACGCTCGCCGACAAGGAACGCCTGCCGCAGGTAGAGGCCTGGTTCAAGCGCGAGGCCAGCGGCCGCGGCTACACCCCCGCCGTCCTCAACGACGTCTGGGAGATCATCAAGGGCTTCGGCGCGTACGGCTTCTGCCGCGCCCACGCCGTCGCGTTCGCCGTGCCGGCCCTGCAGTCGGCGTGGCTCAAGGCCCATCACCCTGCCGCCCTGTACGCGGGCCTGCTGGAACACGACCCCGGCATGTGGCCGCCACGGGTCATCGTCTCCGACGCCCGCCGCCACCACGTGCCCATCCTGAACGTCGACATCAACCGCTCCGCCGCCGACTACCGCATCGAGCAGACGCAGGGCGGGGTGTGGGGGGTGCGGCTGTCGATGTCGTCGGTGAAGGGGATCAGCGAGGACCAGGTCGCCCGGATCACGGCCGGGCAGCCCTACAACAGCCTCCAGGACTTCTGGCAGCGCGCCCGCCCCGCCCTGCCCATCGCCGAACGCCTCATCCAGATCGGTGCCCTCGACCCGCTGCGCGGACCCCTCACCCGACGCGACCTCCTCCTCCAGACCGCCGAGCTCCACGCCCACACCCGCGCCCGGCCCGCCGACGGCCAGCTCCCCCTCGGCGGGGAACTCGTCACCGCCGAACCGTCCGGCCTGCCGGAGATGACCAGCCGCGAAGCCCTGAAGGCGGAGATCGACGTGCTGAAGATCGACGTGTCCGAGCACCTGATGACCCACCACCACCGGCTGCTGCGCGAGATCGGCGCCACCGACGCCGCCCACCTCAAAACCATGCACCCCGGGCAAAAGGTCCTGGTCGCGGGCGTGCGCGCCTCCACCCAGACCCCACCCATCCCGTCGGGCAAGCGCGTCATCTTCGTGACCCTGGAGGACGGCTTCGGGCTCGTCGACATCGCGTTCTTCGAAGCCGTCGCCGAGGGGATAACCCCGCGCGTGCAGGCGATCAAGCCGGACGCCGCGCACCTCGACATCACCGGCGCGCTCCGCTACTGGCAACGCACTCCGGAACAGGTGGCTGCCCTCCTCAGGCTGCGCACGATGGCCCTGCACGGTGTGCAGACGACATGCGCCATCGCCCCGAACCGGATGCTGGCCACAATGGCCGCTGCGGTTACCCCGCCCGGCAGGACCACCGTGATCGACGCCGACGGCGTCGAGCAGTGGCTGGGGCCGCGCCCGGTCGCGGCCCTCTACGGCGTCGGCCCGGCGACCGCCGGCAAGCTGCACACTTACGGCCTGCACACCATCGGCGACGTCGCCGAGACCCCCATGCCGACCCTCGTCCGGCTCTTCGGCGCCGCCGCCGGCCGCGCCCTGCACGCCCACGCCCACGGCCAGGACCCGCGCACCGTCCAGGCACAGCCGATCGCAAAGTCCCTGGCCGCCGACCGGGCCTTCGAGCACGACGTCCTGGACCCGGCCGAACACCGCCGAACGCTGCTCGATCTGGCCGAAGAGGTCGCCGCCCGCCTGCGCGACGGACAGCAAGCCGCGGGCGGACTGGCCCTGTCCGTCCGCTACGCCGACCGCAGCACCAGCACCCGCAGCCAAACCCTCACCGAAGCCACCGCCCACACCAGGCCGATCGCCACCACCGCCTACGACCTCTACGACCTGCTCGCCCTCCAACGCGCCCGCGTCCGCACCATCAGCCTGCGCGCACACGACCTACGACCGGCGAGCGAAGCCACCCAGCAACTCACCCTCGACCCCGGCGACGACCGCGCCCTGGCCATCGAAGCGGTCACCGACCGAGCCCGCGCCCGCTACGGCCCCGGCACCATCCGACCCGCCACCCTCGCCACCAGCGCCAAACAGGACAGGGCGAATACCCCATTGCGCATCCGAAGCAGGAGTCGCTGATGCGGACCTATCCGATAAGGCCGAGCCAGTAGCAGTACGCCGAGGCGAAGGGTTCGTCGCCACCATCGCCTTCGCGACGGACCCTCTCCATCAACCACTCACAGGTCTGACGGGCCGCCTCGACAACGCTATCGGGGTAGCCGTAGCGCATCCGCCGTTCGGCGAACTGATCCTCGTCCTCGACATGGGCCTCGCCACCCCGAGGCCGCACGACATCGAGATCGAGATCCACCATGCTCACGACGGTCCCGTCCGCATTCCAATCGGGAACCGTGCACACGTCGCAATACACCTCCGGCCCCGGATCCGCACAGAACGTGGCCGTCCACCACCCACCGCGCGGGACCAACACCACGTACGCAAACCGGCTCGACTCCTCGCCCGTCGACGAACTGACGGGAACACCCTGCGCCGTGCCCAACCACACGCCGTGCTCGTCCTCACCCAGCCGGACAGCAGTCCACCGCGCGCTCAGACTGCCGTCGTACTTCCGGACGTCGACCAGCACGGAAGCGCTCTCCTCGACCATCCCAAGACGCTAACCCGACAGCGTCGGCCAAAGTGCCCGCGCCACAACCGCCCGACGAGCGAAAGCTCGCCGTCGGCGCGGTCGGGGTCGGGGTCGGCGAAGGGCCAGGCGGACCTGCACCCCGCCCGTGCTCTCCCTGACCGCCGGCGACACCGAGCGGTCCAGCCTGCTCGCCTACATCAACGGACTGCGGTTCATCGAGATCGAGCCCTCCGACACCGCCGCCGCCCCTGGCCGCCACCGAACTCCTGCGCGCCGGGGGCCCTTGGGCGGCAGTCCACGCCATTCATGCCGTGCCCCTCGGCAGACTTCCCCGGCCGGCCGCTACCTGCTCCCCTGGAACCCGACCTGTACGAGGGAACCGGTGTCCAGGCTGGACCACCTCACCCCGGTGAGCCGCCCGAGCACGGCGCGGTCCAGGCTGCCACGCGAAAAGTCCCACGGACCGTGCCGTCGGCCATCGCATGCCGCTGTGCCGCCCTGACGCGAACAGGCGCTACTCGACTCCTGACCGAGCGATAGCAGTGCCAGCACGCCCAACTGGTTCGGCGAGCAGCCGGATAGGCCAGCACGGGTAGCTCGGCGCTGACCCGGCGTCGGATGTCGGCCGCGCGCCAACGCCGGCGCCGCAGTGTCGGAGCACCAGACGGCAGCGCTGGGGCACGCGCGGCGCACAGTGGTGACGCGGTGCGCTCCCTGCGATCCAGTCAGGCTGGGGACTCTATGTGAAGCACCTGTCGCTTTGGGTAGTCGCACTGACAGGGTGGGCGTCGATGTGTAGGCGTGCCCGGGGCTTCCGGCTACAGGGGGCTGGGGCCGACCGTGCGGCGCCTGCCGCTCTCCGGTAGAAACCGACCGAAGGAGTCAGTACATGCACGTTCCCAGGATCCTCGCGCTCGTCAGTGCAACCGTGGCCCTGACGGCGGCGTTGGCCGGTGTCACCCCCGCCCAGGCCCGGCCCGCGCCGGCCAAAACCGGTTCGGCCGTCACCGCCCCCCGGGACCAGATCCAGTGCCCCCGCGGATTTGTGTGCATCTACCCCGAGATCCACTTCGAGGGCCAGCCCTACGTCAAACGCGCCACTGACGGCTCGGTCCGGCACCTGCCGGACTACATCCGCGGCAAGGGCAGCTCGGTCATCAACAACAGCAGCCGCACCGCGAGGGTCTACCAAAAGGACAACTACTTCGGCCGGCACGTGTGCGTCGGGGCCGACGGCGGCACCATCGCAGACCTGCGCTCCTACCAGCTCAACGACACCACCCACTCCCTGAAGAACAACACCACACCCTGCGGCGCGTAAGGAGGCGCAGGAGACCAAACGCACGACGCTCTCCCAGAGCACTCTGGGGGGCAGTACCACCGAGCTGTCCCGCCCCGCACCGACTGTCGAGCTGTTCACACAGCTGGTCGGCCAGCGCCCGAGGCCAGCTGATGCTTCCCGGCTTGAAACCCAGCGCTCTGGTCTTGAATGTGAGTGGTCACAGGGCAAGGCTGCGGAACCGGAGGCTGTACGGGGGCGCGGGCGCGATATCGTGGGGTCTTCTTATCTGCGGTTTGTGATCTGGCAGGAGTACCCGCGTGCCCGAGGACCCCATCGCCCACAGCGAGCTCGCTGCCCTGACCCGGCGCTTCGAAGAGACCTCGGCTCAGGACTCCCGCGAGTTCGGGATCATCAAGTCCGACCTCACCGCAGTGCGCCTGCAGGTCGGGAACCTGGACCAGAAGGTCGAGAACCTCAGCGGCCACATGACCCAGCGCCTGGACGGTCTGGAGCGGAAGATCGACGGCTTCATCGACGAGCAGCGCACGGTCAACGCGACCATGGTCGAGCTGCTGTCCTCGCTCGTGGGCAAGAGCACCGACACCCAGTGACCTTACGGCCCTGCGGCTGAACAACCAGCAGGGGTGAAATCGGGGCCCGGACCATATGAGGTCCGGGCCCCGATCCGTGTCGGTCCGGACCCACGAAACCTCCGCCTCGGCGCCGCAATGAGGCCGCGGCTATCGGCCGGTACGGGCACGGCGGGTCTGGACGAGGTGCTGCCAACGGCCACGGACAGCGTCAGGGCTGCCGATCCACTACGTGGTGGTGGGAGCGGGCAGGGGCAGGCCGCCCATGAAGTGGGCTATGTCGGTGAAGTAGACGAAGTCGCCGGTCGCGGTGAGTTCACGCAGGCGGCCGATGGCGGCGGCCAGCTCCTGGTCCTCCTCGCGCACGGCGTGGTGGAAGGCGACGGCGAGCTCGACGAACCGGTGGAGGAAAGGCAGCCCCGCGCCCGTGGTGCCTGTGTTCAGGCTCCGGGCCCGGTCGATGATGCCGTCGCTTCTGGCGTCCTTGATCAGGGCGACGGCCTGGGCCAAGAGAGCGTTGGACCGCTGGTCAAGGCCCTCGAGGAGCTGGTGGGCGAGGGAGAGCTCGGCGCCGGCCCGGTCCGGGTCGGCGAAGGACAGCGCGACGGCCAGGCGGACCTGCATCATCGCGCGCTCGCCGGCGGCACCGTGTTCTTCGGCTTCGGCGCGGCTGGCTTCGAACGCGGCGACGGCCTGGTCAGTGTTGGCGTGGGACCAGTGGATGTCGCCGAGGACACGGTGGTGCCGGCCCTTTCAACCCAAGCTGGGCACTGCGGCCAAGGCCGTGGGAAAGTCTCCGGCCAGCCTCGACAAGTTCGCCAGGCCCCGGCGGGCCTTGAAGGAGCTGGACTCCGCCAGCCCCGACTCCGAGCGCCTCAAGAAGCTGATCAGCGAGGACGAGGCGAGGGCCCTGATGGTCCTCCTCGGACTGCTTGACGATGACGAGCAGCCCGAAGAGGTCCGTCATGCGGCCGGGGAGAGGCGCTTTCGCCTCGGGTCCCGTCTGGCCGTGCCCCTGTAAAAGGGGTGTACCTACTTCGTGGTGTCGAACGGGACGGTCTCGTAGGTGACGGTGGCGCCGGGGCAGTCTTCGGCAATGCCCAGGAGCGCCTCGCGGTCGTCGGCGGTCAGGGACCAGCGGAGCTTGGTCCCTCTTGCAGCAGTACGGGCCGTCGCCCGGGAGGGGCGACGGCCCGTGCGCGTGCCGGTCAGCGGTGGTGGCCGCATGGGCCAGCTACGGGTGGGGCATCTCGCGCAGGCTCACTGGCACAGAGCCCGGCCTGCGCGTGGAGGCTAGCGGCGGCGTCCCCAGGTCTCGGTGTCGACCGTGCGGCCGCGGTCATCGCGCAGCGTGGCGGTGTCGCCGTGGTTGTCCCAGACGTAGTCGCGGCGGTCCTGGAAGAGATCGGTGCGGGTGTCGCGGCCGTTGCCGGTGTGGATGCGGATGGTGGCGCGGCCGCCGATGCGGACGTTGTCGAAGCGGTAGCGGTTGCCGTCGCCATCGCGCAGGGTCCAGCCGCGGAGGTTGATGGCGTCGCGGGTGGTGTTGGTGATCTCCACCCATTCCGCGTTCAGGGACCGGTTGGAGCGGTCGTCACGTCCGGGGCTGTCGGCCTGGACCCGGCTGATCTCCACCCGCGGGTGCCGCTGGTGGTGACGGTCGCCGTCGTGCGCGGCCGCCGGCAGCGCGGCGGCGGAGACGATGGCGCCGGCGGCCAGGACGGTGGCGGCGATACGGCGTACGGAGGAAGAAGCAGAAGACATGGGTGGCGCTCCCTCAAGAACAGCGCCTCACCAGCCGAAACAGGCGGCAGAGGCACTTTCGGAGACGGCCCGAAGTGAGCCGAGGGCCACACTCTCGACCCGACACGACCCCCGGCGCAGCCCCCGCCGACGCCGGTTACCAGACGTGGACATATCCGTCACAGTCGCCTGCTGGATGCACGCATTTCGTCCGAACATGCCCCTGACATTCACTGACCGCTACACGCAACCGTCCCCCGAACCGGACATGAGGGTCGGCGTGCTCCGGCGCACCACCGGGCGCACTCCTTCCCCGCCTCACCCGCCCGGACCAGTGGATCAAGTAACAGCCGTTCTGCGGAATTCTTCGCACGCAAGTCCGTGATCCGCACATACTTCCCGCCCTGCGGCAGGCCTCCCAGCCCTCGCCCGGAACCGCGGAAGCCTGACGTCATCCGGGTGGTGTCATCTGTCCTGTGCGGTCAGAAGGAGCACCAGGGCCTTGGAGCGGGTGGTCCCGAGCCCGGTGGCCACCGCCTCGGTGGACACGCCGCCGTCACACAGCGCACCGGCCGCCTCCCGCCCGACGCGGGCGGCGATCCGCTCCAACACGCCCGCGGCGCGCAGCGCGGCCAGCGGCGCGTCCTCGGCCGTGGCGGTCAGCTGCTCGGTGATCTCGACCAGGAGGGCGGCGAGCGGCTCGGGCAGCGGTACCGCCTTGTCGCGGACGAGGGACAGGTGCGCGTTCCAGTCCGCGAGCGGTCCGGTCAGGTCGACGTCCGCCTCGTACAGCGGCCGGTCGTCGATCGCATCCCAGTCCAGCGGGTATTCGGCGGCACCACGCCATCCGCACGCGCACACCGCCCTGAGCGCCTCGGCGCGTGGCCGGCGGTGCCGGCCGTCGTAGGCCGACCAGTGCGTCGTAGAGGGCACGTTGGGGCCGCTCGCGACGTCGAAATACACCGGTCCCGGCTCACCTCCGCCGACAAGGACACCCGCCGCGCCCGCGTGCGCGTCCCCGAACTCCACCGTCCACCAGTCCCACTCCACCAGCACACCGCCCTCCGACGCGTTCCCGCCTGCCACCCTGCCCCGGTCGCGCTGCCGCCGACACCCCCGCCGGCCCAACAGCGCACGTCGTTGGACCCGCCTAAGCATGCTGACGCTCACGGGCAGCTGGGGAGCACGGCAAAGGGCCGCCACCTGTCGAGGCGGCGGCCCTCATCTCCGACGTCCTACGGGGCGGGTGTGAACTCCACGTCGGTGCCGCCGCAGCCGGCTGCGATGTCCAGCAGCCGGTCCCGCTCCGCCTCGTCGACCGCGAGGCCCCAGCGGAGTTTGGTCGCGGTCCACTCGGCGCCGTACCGGCACAGCGCGTCCGGAGCCGGCGGCAGCCACTCCGCCGGGTCCTGGTCCGCCTTCGGCCGGTTCGAACGA
>NZ_JARAYQ010000190.1:0-17299 GCF_033794505.1 Streptomyces sp. MB09-01
GTGCGGGCAGGGGGCAGGTGAGGGGGAGGACGCGTTCGGTGAGCTGCCCGGTGAGGT
Source organism: Streptomyces sp. MB09-01 (assembly GCF_033794505.1). Taxonomy (NCBI): domain Bacteria; kingdom Bacillati; phylum Actinomycetota; class Actinomycetes; order Kitasatosporales; family Streptomycetaceae; genus Streptomyces; species Streptomyces sp. MB09-01. The sequence goes on from NZ_JARAYQ010000190.1 coordinate 58, forward strand.
GGGTGTCGGTGAGGGCGGCGTCGGTGAGCCAGTCCGCTGCGGTCAGCTGGTCGGCCAGGCACTCCAGTTCACCGGCACCGGCCGGGACCAGGGCGGCGAGTGTGTTCAGGGCGATGCCGTGGCCGCCGGGCCCCAGGCGTCCTGATGTGCTTGTCTGGGTGGCCAGTGTCAGCGCGAGCAGCCGGGTGGCGGAGGTGGCCTTGGCCTTGCGGAGTTTCTTGTCCGAGATGACCTTCTGGGCCCAGCCGGAGAGCTTGGGCCGCATCTGCTTGCCGAACGTGAACGGGCCCGTCCCGTCCCCTTGGGGCGCAAGGGAGGGGACGGTGATCGGGGTGGCGTTCTCCGGCCGGGAGGCGAGCAGGTCGCCGGCCGTGCCGGGAAGCACCAGCCAGCCGCAGCCCGTCAGGTTCTCGACCAGGTCCTGCGGATCGGTCAGGCCCAGCGCGGTGAGGTCCTGGCCGACGAGGTTGCCGGTGCCGGTGTGCGCGGTGCGCAGGGTCAGCATCAGCACCAGCAGCCGTGCGTCGGGGCCGGACAGCGGGGTGTGGTCGGCTACGTACGCGAGGACGGAGCGCGCGTGCTCCCACTGCCCCGGGACAGTCAGCAGCCGGGTCACGGCCGGCCCGTCGCCGTCGGCGATGCCGCCGGTGCGCTGCTGGTGCTGGAGACGGGCGGCGGCAGCGGCCTGCTCGGCCCGCCGGGCCTCCCACCGCAGGGGCCCCTCGCTGGTGACGTCGGCCCAGGTGGTGAAGGCACGGGCCTTGCGTTCCTGGAGGTCGGCAAGCAGCGCCAGGTCGGGCTCGTCGCGCTGCTGGTAGGCGCGGAAGAGATTGCCGAGTTCGATGAGTTCGTCCCGCAGGACGACGGGCCGCAGATCGAGGGGGATGATCCGCTGGGCGATCTTCGCCTGTGGCGGGCGGCACCGCGCCGGTGTGGCGCGGGGAGCCGGGACCGGGCCGGCGGCCTGGTGGTCGGAGAACTGCGGCACACCCGCGCCCGCTGCCGCGCCCGTGCCCTCTGCCGGGGCAGCCGCCGGGGCCGGGGCCGGGTGGTCTGCGGCCGTGGGCGCTGAGGTGGCCGCAGTCTTCGCACCGGGAGTGGCGGCCGCGCATCGCGAGCAGCACTCCATGACCTGCCACCAGCGGCCTTCCCGGTCGGTGACCACGGCCAAGACGACCGGGCCGCCGCACCGCCAGGGTTCCGTACGCTTTCGGCCGATGTCGGGCAGATGGGTGTGGCAATCCGCCAGCCGGCACGCGCAGTACGCCGTGGCTCGCGGGGCGGGGGCGGCGCGCAGGTGGGCCTTGATGTGAGCGACCGCGGCCGCACGGCCGGCGGCCGCGGACGGAAGGCGCTGCTCGGCACAGGCGGGCCGGCTGCACGAGACACGCACCGCCGTACTGCCCCGCCCGGCGGCGTCCAGGCGCACCGTCCAACGACGTCCCGGCACTCGTTCGTCCAGCTCGCTCACTGCAGCCTGCGTCATCCCGGTCTCTCTCCCGCCCTGTATCTCCGATACTCGCCGCCCCCGCCGCGCGCCGGGCGGCCGTGTGCGGGCGGCGTGGACACCGTATTGGGGCGCGGAGGTCGAAGGCTGCTGAACTCGCCCTGTGCGAACGGCGTGAATCGCGAAGGCCCGGTGTCCTATGTGGTCGCGGGTTTGCCGTCCAGGGAGTCGAGGAACTCGCCGAAGGTGACCTTGGTGTCGTTGTACTCGAAGGTCATGGCGGTGGCGAGCGCCTCCCACCGGCCGACGCTGCGCCCGCAGTGTTCCAGCAGGATGTTCAGCGCGACCTCGGGTTCCTGGCGGGCGAGGACCTCGTCGGCGGGGAGCTGGCGCAGGTGCTCCAGAGTGCGGTGCCGGGACTTGACCACGGCCCGGTAGATCTCGGAACGGGAGAGGGTCTCCTCGGCGGCGGGGGAGTCCAGCCACGACTGCAGGACGGCTGCGGGGTCGGGGTGCTGGGCGAGGTCGTCGTCACTGAGCAGCCGCAGCACCCCGTCGTCCTCGTCTGGGGGTGCCGGGACGGCGGCCGCCGCCTCCAGGAACCAGGTCGGTCCTTCGATCTTCTCGGCGATCCAGGCCAGCTCGGCGGGGTGCAGCGCGTTCAAGGCGTCGGTGGCGGCGGCGTGCGGGGTGTGCGGGTTGGCGGCCAGCACGGCCAGAGCCGCGACGCGGCGGTGCTCGGAGTGGCGTTCCAGGAGCCGGGCCGGGCGGTCGTAGTCGGCGGGGCGGCTGTCTGGGATGACGCGGATCAGAGTCCGGGCCGGGGCGGGGGAGACGACGGCCGGCTGGTCCAGGGCGGCGAGCTGGGCGCAGGCGCCCGCGAGGTGGCCAGGGTTGACGCTGAGGAGGGCCAGGTCCTCGGCGAGGTGCCGCACGCGCCCGTCGAACTCGTAGTCGCTCTCCTGCTTCTCGGTCACCTGGAGCAGCTCACCGCGGACCACGGCCGCGTCGGCGGCCGCGTGCAGCTGCTCGGCGGCGAGGAAAGCCAGGCGCGGGTTGGTCTCGACGCGGCGGGCGATGTGGTGCAGGGTCCTGCGGGCCGTCACCTGCGGGTTGGGCAGGTCGGCCAGCTCGGGCAGGCACAATGCCGGCAGGCAGGCCCGCAGCAGATCCTCGCTGAGAGCGGGGGCCGGCTCTTCGGCGGGGAGGTCCTCGCCAGGGGCTTCATCGCCGGGCAGGTATCCGGCGGCGCGGGTTCGGGCTTCTTCCGCAGCCTGGATCTCGGCCTGGTCCAGGAGCAGGTGCTGGACGGCCACCCCGAGCGTGGGGTGCGCGACAAGCTCCTCCCACCGCTCGGGACACCGGGCGAGCATCGCCCAGGCGCTGCGGCCTCCCAGTTCCAGCGACCAGTCCTTCCCATACGCGGACACGGCCTCCCAGCCCTCTTCGGGTTCCGGGTGGAGCAGGTACGCGGCCAGCGGAGTCAGGGACGCCTCGAGGACGGCATCGAACAGTGCCTGCGGCACCGGCGGAGCCGGGGCGGCCCCTTCGGTGCGGGTGTACTGGTCGGGATCCCAGTCCCGTACGACCCGCTCCACTTCGTGGTCGGCCAGGCGCGGCAGGAGTGCGACCGCGGCCTCGACTTGGCTGGGGTGCCGGGCCAGACCGGAGATCAGCCCGGCCCACAGGCGGCGGTGCCGCAGGATGGCGGGTACGTCATCGGTGGTCACCGTGCCCTCGGCCGCCAGGGCGGCGAGCAGCTTCTCGTCACCGTGGACCAGGAGCCGGCCCCGCAACCGCTTGGCCGACGTCCGCGCCAGCAGCGCCGGCAGCGCCGCCGTGAGGGCTTCCTCCCGCCACTGGTCACCCCGAGAGTCGAAGCCGTCCGGGCACTTCGCCGGGGAGCACAGGGCCTCGATCACCGTCTTGAGGGCTTCCTTGGGGAGGTCCTCGCTCATCGCGAGCTCCCGCCACAGCGGGTACGTACGGGCACTGACCATCCTCGGATCCCCTCCCACGCCTGACCCGGCGTCCCCGCCCGGTCGCCATCCGTCCAACGACCGTACGGCGCACTCAGGCCCGGGCGAGGCACGATCCACGAAGTCGGTTCGCTCTCACGCGCCGCGCGCCGGCCGGGTTCCTGGCCAGGTGCTTGTTCGCGGTGCGGTGGGATGGCAGCTGTTCAGTCGTGACCCCAGGCTGCCTGGAAGTCACGTTGCCTGGCCTCCGCGTCGCGGCTGTCGGGGTCGTCCGCGCTCAGGGCGATGATGCGCCACACCGTGGCTTCGCAGTCCTCGAGCCAGCGGCGGCCCAGATAGGGGTCGGTGTCCTCGCTCCCGTGCAGGCGTTTGGCAAGCACCGGGCCAAGTACCTTGGCGGCCGCGGCGTGGTCTTCGTCGGTCATCTTCTCGAAGACGAACTGGAAATGCAGTGCCAGGGACTCACCATGACCGCGCAGAGCCGCACACACATGATGCTGAGAGTTTCCCGGCAGCAGGGCGAACCCGTTCTCTCCGGCAGCCTCGCCCAGGCTCCACCAGAAGCGGCTCTCGTCGTGGCCCGGAAGGGGAAGCAGTTCGATCAGGCGGAGTAGATGAGTGGTTTCGGCGAACACGCGTGAGTCGGCGGCCTCGATCGCGGCGGCGCGGGTCACACGGTCGAGGGGCAGATCCCCGACCGGCTTGTCCGGATCCATGTTCAGCATTCGGCGGAAGTAGTCACCGGTCGACGGGCTGTACGGCCTGGGCAGCATCATGCTCCTCGTACTGAAGTGTTCGGGCGCCGATTTCTACCCGCCCACGTGGGGGCTTCACCCCGATGGTCGATTCTGCCGGGATACACCCCGCCGGGAACGTCAGCTCGAATCCTTCACGCCACGCGCCTGACCGATCGCGCCCTGTCGGCCCGCACCCGTGTCCGGCAAGGTGAGAACGCACGCAAAGATCACGGGAGGCGGAGCCAGCATGGCGTACGAGGACCGCACCTATCACGGCATCCCCCGCACGAAGGAGCAGACCGCGCGCCTCCTCGTCGAGAGCCCGGAAGACGGCCCGACCCAGCGGCTGAAACTCACCGTGCTACGCGAACTCAGGGCCAAGGACGAGGCACAGCTCGGAGGGTTCGGCTGGGGCTACAACGGCAGCGGCACCAGCAGAGCCGCCGCTGCGATCCTCGCCGACGCCCTCGACCTCGGTGACCCCATCAAGGCCGGCATCTCCTTCTGCGAATGGCCCCAGGACGACATCCTCATCCGCCTCCGCGAGGACTTCTGCATCGAGGTGCTCTCCCAGTTCTGCGACGAATGGCGGCTGCGCCGCGGCGTCATCGTTCGCTGGGCCCACAGCTGGTTCATCCAGCACGGCATCACCGAACTACCCGGCGCTCTCCGGGACCTCCCGCCACTCGAGAACATCGACGCCTGACCTACATACGGGGGACTTGGTGGTAATTCGAAAGCCCGGCAAGGCAGAAGCCCGGCCTGTACGGATCCTCCGCGACCTTGCCGCAACGAAACCGTCCCGGTTCGCCGGTGCGGAGCACCGGGACGGATGGGTCCTGTACCGGTGGACGACCGAGTTCGGGAAGGTCGTGCTCGCCTACCCCATCGACGACCACGCAATGGTGTTCCCGGATGCGAGCCTGCTGGAGAAGATCGCGCCCGAGGCGGCCGCCATGGTGGTGGTGGAGGCTGACTACGACATCCTGCACGGCCCGAACCTGGAGGCTGTCGACGCGAAGGAGGGCAAGCGCTACGGGACGGACTGGCAGCGCCTGGAGAAGGTACTGGGCACGCCCGCCCCGTACTGGCACCACACCGTGCGGCATCCGGAGCTGATGACGGCCTGGCGGCCCGGCGCCGCCACCCTCCACGTACCGGCCATCACCCGCCCGGACCCCGCGCCGCTGCTGCGCCTGGCCGCCGAGGAAGCAGACGGCTCCCACGCGGCCGCGGCCGCTCTCGACACGGCCCGCCGCACCATCTGGTCCAGCGCGGAGAGCTGCCGCAAGCAGCTCGCCGACTACGTCGACTCCAGCGAACACCTCGCCCACATCGCGGTCGCCGCCCGTCCCCTGGTCCCCCCAGAGCCCCCGACCGTCGCAAAGGAGATCCTGCGCGACGGCTGGAGGAGCATCCTGAACCGCACTGACACCCTGGCCGCGGAATGCGCCCGGCTCGGACAGGTGCTCGGCGGAAGCGAATACAACCCTGGCTCCTGCAAGGTCACCGTCGACCCGTCCTCCTGCGCCCAGGCCGCGCAGTGGGCCTCACGTCTTCAGCCCAGCCCCCGAATCGCGCTCGCCACCTACCTCGGCGACGACCGCGACCAGGACATCCTCATCGACCCCGTGACCGATATGCCCGCCGTACACACCCGCGGCGGAAAGATCGAGACCGTCGCCCCGCAACGGCTGCCGGCGCACTCCCCGCTCGCCACGCTGACCATCGGGAACGCCTCGGTCTGGGTCACGACCACCGACGGAACCGTGTTCCTGGCCCCACAGCGCGGCGGCGGATACACCTACGGATACGGAGGCGGAGGACCGACCGCCCTGGCCCGCCTCATCGACCTGCTCCTCAAGGACATCACGCACCCCGCACCCGGCTACGAAGCCGAGCGACCGCCAGCAGGACTGGACCACGCCACCGAGGAAGGTTGGAAGGACCGCCGGCCCCCCTTCACCCTGACCCGGGCCGAACTCGAAGCGCTGCGCGACGGATGAGCGGGTGGGGCCAGCCCTGCCGGGGCCGGCACTCGCCCGCCTTCGCCGGCGGATCACGGCGTCGCAGCACACAGAATTCGACTGGCGGATCCCGACGTGAAGGAGACGACCATGACTGATGACGAGCAGCAGCTTGCCGCCCTCCTCAACGACCTTCCCGGCCACGACGACGCACGGTTCTGGCGGGGACTCAAAGAAGCCGCGGGTATCTACCGCATACGCTCGACGATGTCCTCAGCCGTCCAGGAGGCGCAGGAGGGCGACTTCGAACCGCTCGCCGAGTTCGTCCTCGAGGTCTTCAACCGCGATACCCGACTCAAGGACATCACCGCGGCCCTCGCCACCCACCTCGGCAGCACCCTGAGGGCCCGCGCCTGGATCACCGACGCCATCGCAGCCGCTGACCGCGTCAACCGGACCCACGTTGAAGACCCCCTCGACGCACTCACCGACAAGTGGTGAAGACGCTGGTCGAACCTGCCGAGAGGAGCAGGACCTCTCGGGTAGTGCATCCCGCAGGAACCAGTCCAGGAGGAGGAGAACGTGGGTAAGGCGAGCCGCGGCAAGAAGCAGCGAAACCGCGATACCGCGGGCACTTGGAGTGCCGCCAAGGCAGCCCGTACGGCACATCAGGCGCGGGCGGACACCCGAAAGCTTCTGCGGGACAACGTGTGGGTACACGCGATGCTGGCGTCCAACCTGAACAACCGCATGGCGGAGCTGAAAGCGGTGCTGGACCACAGCGACTTGCCTGAGCAGCATCGGGAGAACCTGGCGTTCGCGATGATGATCGGCAAGCAGGGCTGGAAGCCCCCGTGGCCACCTGGCCCGGCCCAAGCGGCACAGTGGCAGAGCCAGCAGGTTCTTCACCTTCTGGCCCAGGCCGAGGTACTTGTCATTTCGCCGGCCGCGCACGCGGCGGTCATGGCCGCAGCCTCCACTCTGGAACCCGCCGATGTCGCAACACTCGACAAGGACCGCGACATCCTCATCCCGACAGGCGTGCTGGTACTACCCGAACCGGTCATCGTGGAGAACCGCGGCGGATCACTGTCCGACATCCGCGCCTTCGGCTGGCAGCCCGTCACCCAGCACCAGGTGCTCCCCGACGCCCAGTACCCCGGCACCCAGCTCACCTGCTTCATGGACCGCGACGGACCCGTCCAGCCCGAGTCCTGGCGCATGGCGGTCGCCCAGGCCCGTGCCACAGGATCGCCGCTTCCACCGCTCGTCCCCGACGGCATTTACGGGCTGCGGGCCGACGGCGCCCTCTCCGCCGCGAGCAGCGAACAGCACACTTCGCTGTCCGAGGAACACCGCAGCCTGAACACGGCCCTGAACCAAGTCGCCCAGTACAACGCACTGCCGCCGGAGGAGGGCCAGTGGGACGGTGGGCGAATCGTCGACGTCTACGACGATTTCGCTCTCCGCTACGCATTCGCATTCTGGCGGCTGGCCGCCCAAGGCGTCACCGTCCTCGGATCCCCACGAGAGCCCGGCACGCACACTCACCAGACGCGGCCAGGAGAGACTCGCCCCACCCCGGACGTGCGCGTCATCCGCCTCGCCCACCAAATCCCCGCGCAGCGCTCAGCCGAGGACGACGGCTCGAGCCGCGCCTACCACCACCGGTGGACCGTTCGGATGCACAAGGTCCGCCAGTGGTACCCCAGCGCCCAAGAACACCGGCTGATCTGGCGCGGCCCCTACATCAAGGGACCTGCCGACGCCCCGTTCATGATCGGAGAAAAAGCCTACGCAGTGGATTGAGGCTCGGCGAGGCCCGCGCAGGCCATTCGCTCGACGTCGATGCGGTTGACCACACGGCCAGGTCGACCTCTACCGTGAGAGACCTTCGAGCCAAGTTGCCACCCGTAGAGATCGCTGTAGACCGGCCTTGACCGCCATGGGATCGGTCTCTGCGAGTGCGTGGAAAATCCTGGTGGCTTCCTGGACGGCGGCGAGGCCTTCCTCCCTTCGCCCCATCTGACCCAGCCAGATGGACAGGTTGTGTAGGGCCCAGGCGAGGTTGGAGAGGTAGGCATCGGAGCCTGTGTCCACCAGTGCTTGATAGTGGCCGACGGTCTCTTGGATGGTGGCCAGGCCTTCCTCCATGCGCCCTACCTCACGCAGCCAGTTGGACTGGTTTATCAGGGAGCGGGCGAGATCGGGGAGGTAGGCTTCGGGGTTCGCGTCTGCTAGTGCGCGGCGGATCTGGGTGGCCTCCTGGCTGGCGGCGAGGCCATCTTCCTCCCCGCGCCCCCTTTCACCCAGATGGGCGGACAGATTGTTCAGCGCGGTGGCGAGGGCGGTTCGGATGCGGGCGGCTGTGGCGGGGGTCAGCAGTGCGTACAGGTACAGGGTGGCGGCGTCGTAGCCGTAGGGGGCGCTGCCCCATCCCTCCCAGTCCAGGATGTGCGGGCCGCGGGTGACGTTGCTGTAGTGGAGGTCGCCGTGGGCAGTAGTCCAGACGATGTCCTCGACCTGGTGGCCGGTGAACTCGGGGATGACGCGGCGCAGGTACTCCTCCCGTACGGCCTCGCGGTCCGTCGACGGCGGTACGTCGGCGAGGGCGTCCAGGGCGGCGACCATCTCCTTGGCGCTGTCCCTGCCCGCCCGCGAGGAGCGCCGCCTCCCGCAGGCCGCACGGATTCTGCGGCACCACTCCGCCGGTCTTCTGCTGACCCTGCTCCTCGCCGAACAGGGCGGCTCCCACCCGTCCCTGACGGTGCCGGGCGAAGCCGCCGAGGAAGGAGCCGCCGGCCTGCACACGCGGGTCCCCGCCCGCGGCTGAAGCCGCATCCGACAGGGCGGGCACCCCCCTCGGTGCCCGCCCTGGACCCGACCGCCACCACAGGACCCGGACGAACCACTGCTCCCACAGGCTTCCACCGCGGCCGCGACAAACCGGAGCGGGCGGAACCGGGCCGAAGGCACGACGCCGGACCCCCCCCGGCCATCGGCTTGAAGGTCCCCCCGGAGCGGCCCACCGTGACCCCGACCGTCGCCGGCCACCAGACCCCGGAGACCGGCGGCAAGTCCCGCCGCACCTCCGAGGCAGGATGCCCGCGCACACCGGTACCACCACGCGATCGGCCACGCGCGGGCCCTCCGGGGGATCCCCGGCCCCCACACACAAGACCCATCACCATCGACCGTCCCAGTGAGGTTTCGCGTGCCCCGCACCACCCCCAACCCGACCACCCGAACCCCTGCCACCCCGACCGCCCAGGAGGAAGCGAACACACCGGCCATGAGCGACGGACCGTCGAAAACCGTCAAGGTCATGGCGATCCTCATCGCCGTCCTCACCGGAGCCCTCGGCGCACTCATCGCCCTCCTGCTCACCCGTCACCTCGGGGCGAGTGCACTCATCGCGATCGGGGCGGCCGGTGCCACCTTCCTCGGCGTCACCGGCACGGTGAGGTACATCGAGGAGAAGCTCAACCTCCTATGACCCCAAGACGCCGCTCGCACAGTTCCGCCTTGTACGAGGCAACCAGCACATCCTCGGCGTGCCCGACGTCCTCCTCCGCGACCGCCTCGCCTTGTCCATCCACGACGGCGCGTTCTCCGGCATGGACCTCACCGCCCATCACCCGCGTACCATCGAGCTGCTGTCCACCGTGAAGTCCATGGTGCAGACCCCCGCCGCTGGAGAACTCCGGTACGAGCTGACCTGCAACGGACTGGGGGCCGCCGAGGCCAAGGGCAGCGAGGACCGTCGCCAGCGCGCCGTGGCGGCCGACAGAGGACAGCACCTCCAGCGGGGCGCGCACCGGCACCTACCGGACCGCGACCATCAGCCACCGGGCCGGCGCGGCCGCGCTGGGCGATTCCGTGCTGTTCCTGGACTGGGATGGACGCGGCTACCAGCTAGCGCAAGGTGCAGGGGAACGGATTTCCGATCAAGGGCAATCCCAACTTCAAATCAGGTGGCGGAGATTGCCATCCAACGCGGCCGGTGAGCGGCCGCGGTGGCGCCCGAGGGTCGTCGACGAGCACGCCGGACTCGAGTACCGGCCCGCCGGCACCGCCCTGCAGGAGTGGGGTACTGGCACTGCTTACGGCGCCGTGGGCCCCGGGGCTACACCTGGTGCTGCCCACGCCGGACGCCGAGCGGGCAAGCCGAGCTGGTGGATCGGCTCCGGCGGGCGGCCCGCAGCCTTTCTGGCCGACGACGTACTCGGTGTTGCTGGCTATTTTCAGTGTGGTGGCTGTGTTGGGGCGGGTGGCATCATCGGCGGATGCTTCGTACCCCAAGTCTTGTTCTGTCGGTGGTGGCGGCGACGTACGGACTGTCCGCGATGGGTGACCAGATGGCGATGGTCGCCCTGACGCTTCGGCTGCATGACCAGGGCGAGTCCGGGGCTGTGATCTCGGTGCTGGTGATCGCGAGCGTGGTGCCCATCGTGGTGATCGGCCCGCTGATCGGTCCGTTGATCGACCGGGTGGAGAGCGGAAGGTTGATCGTCGTTGTGACCGCCTTCCAGGCTGTGGTGGCAGCGGCCCTGGCCGTGGTCGACAACACGGCCGCCACAATCGCACTGCTGGCACTTTTGGGGGCCGGGCTGGCGATCGTCTCTCCGGCCCTGCAGTTGGTGGTCCCCGAGATCATGGGGGAGGACGAGACCGCCCGCGGCTACGCCCGCCTGGACACGTTCAAGTCGCTGGGAAGTGTGGCGGGGCCAGCACTGGCCGGTGTCCTCGTCGCAGCGTTCGACGATCGCATCGCCTTGCTGTGCGATGCCGGATCGTTCGCGGTGATGGCCCTCGTCTTCGCCAGCCTGAAGGTCCGGCGCGAGCCGGTTTCCCTCCCGACCAGCCGGCCGCGCTGGGCTGCCCAGGTCCGCGAAGGCGTCGGCGTCCTGGGCCAGGACCGGCTGCTGCGCACGGCGATCCTCTCCCTGGCGTCCGCGATCGTCTTCACGGCGATGCTCAATGTCGCCCGGGTGTTCTTCATCCGTGACGACCTCAACGCCTCGGATGCTGACTATGGGGTCCTGGTCACCGCCCACACGGTGGGAACGCTCGTCGCCGCGGCCCTGGTGGCCCCCCGGGTCCCCCTGTCCTGGCAGCCCCGTGTCCTGGCCGGTTCCGGAGCCCTGATGGGGGCGGGGCTCATCCTCGGCGCGTCCGTGCCCATTTTCGCCATTGTTCTCATCGCATTCATCCTGACCGGTATGGCCAACGCATTGCAGAGCCTGGCCATCAGGAATCTGATCCACGGCCGAGTGAACACCGAGGTCAGAGGGCGCGCCTTCGCTTCTTCCAGCGCTGCTTTGAACGGCGCCAATCTCACCGGCACGGCACTGGGCGGCCCGGCAGCCGCCCAGCTGGGCGGCGACGGAGCCCTCCAACTGGCTGGAGCCGGAACGTTGCTGGCCAGCCTGGCAGCGGCTCCAGTGCTTTTCCAACGGTCCGAGCAGCAATGTCGAGTTGGCGAGAACTCGTCCCCTGAAGTCGAGGTTGCTAAGGATTCCTGAGCGGTTCGCACAGAGCGGTGTTGACCTTGCTGGGCACCCTGGCTAGTTTCCGTGTGTATTCTCCGCGCATTCAATTGCACAGAGGAGGGACCGTCATGGCCAGCACCATCCCCGAACAACCGGTCACGCGAGAATTGATGCTCCTGGGCGACGCCGCGCCGGGGCGCCGCGGTGATCGCACGGTCGTCGCCGAGTCACATGTCGAGATCGACGTCGTCACCGACGACGCACTGGACCGCTGCATCGAGGCCCTGCGCGCCTCCGACGAGCGGCTCGCTGCCCAGCCCGATTCCCTCTACGACTGGAACCGGACCTGGGTGGAGCGCAGCGACACCGGCGGCGGCAAGGTGATCTTCGACGTCGTCTGGTACGACGAGGAGTTCTTCGAGGACAAGAAGGACACCTACATGTCCCCCGATCACCTGGCCATCTACACCCGCATCGGGGCCGAAGAGGGCTCGCTCTCCGTCAGCCACTGGCGCAAGGTGCCCAGCTGACGGACCACCGTCGCGGATGCTGTCGCATGCTCAGCGTGCGACAGCATCTGTCCGGGCAGACCCGCAAGAACTGGTTTTGGCAGCCCGCGAGGACGCCGCCAGACAGCAATCGGGACGCCCGCCCAACTGCAAGGGTCAGCTTGCCGAATCTACCATCCCGCGAATGGCGGAAAGGCGTAGGCCATACATAACCAAACGGCAGGGAGATGCGCGACCTTGGATGCAACCCCCACCCTAAGCGCGGATTCGTCTGACGATGAGTCTCACTGGAACTTTACCCGACTTATTCAACCGGTCGATCCCCAGATATTCGAGAAGGAGAACTGGGAGCGGAATCCCCTGCACATCGCACGTGGCAATGCGGAGTACTTCTCTGACCTGCTCACACTCGACGATGTGGACTCGCTTCTGTCTTTTTCCGGAAGCTCCCTCGATGGAATCCTGATCGCGAAGAATGACCAAGAGATTCCCGCTGCCAGCCTGGGCGCCTCCGGCCCCCACAGCAAGGTCAACAACCTCGAAGCCCTGTACCGGCACTACCGCGACGGGGCCACCCTCGTCCTCAACGGCCTCGAGCGGCGATGGCCCGCCCTGGCCCGCCTGTGTGACGCGCTCACCGCAGAGTTCAGCGCGCGGTTTCTCGCCAACGTCTACGTGACGCCCGGTGGCAACGAGCAAGGCTTCGGCCGGCACTACGACAACCACGACGTCTTCATCGCACAGGTACACGGAACCAAGCGCTGGTCCCTCTACCACTCGCCACAGCACCTGCCGATGCACGTCCAGGACCGCAGGAACACCGACACCACAGGACCCGAACAGGAGATCATGCTCGCCCCCGGCGACCTGCTCTACCTGCCACGCGGCACAGTTCACGCCGCCACCTCCACGGACACCACATCCGTTCACCTCACCATCGGCGTCCTGCCCATCCTCTGGGCCGACACGCTGCAGCAGGCGCTTGCGCGTCTCATCGCTGACGATGTTCGCTTCCGCACCGCCCTGCCCATCGGATTCGCACACACGCCGGCCCTGCACGCCCAAGTCCGTGACGGCTTCACCGAGCTCATCGACATCCTGAGTACGTCGCTGTCAGCCCAGGACCTCCTCCAGGAGTCACTCCGCAAGGCGCAATCGATCAGCGCCCCTCAACTACGCCATCACCTCGCCGAACTCGACGCTCTCCCCAGCATCGGCCTCGACACCCCCGTGAGGCGACGCACGGCCGCCAGCCCTCTCGTCACCTCGGCCGACACGGCCGTCTGCCTGCATTTTCACAACAAGACCCTCAGGCTCCCAATGAGCCTGTCCGCCGCACTGCGGTATGTCGTGAGCCAGGGAGACGCCCACTTCTGCGCGCGAGCGATCCCCGGCGACCTCACTGCACCACAACGGGTCAACCTAATACGGCAACTGGTCCGCGAAGGGCTGCTCACCACCCCCCGCAGCTAACGATCGCTGGAGGCGGCGGGTGCCTAGATGCTCGCGTGATCAGCCGTTGCGCGGTCGCGGCGCCTATGAAGCTGCGTGACCCGCCCGCGGGGCCCTGTTCCTCAAGATCTGCGACGACTGCGGGCGCGAGCGCCCGCCAGCCGCCCGCCGCGAGGACGGCACCTACGGCGGCCTTGAGGCACTCGCGGCGCACAGGGGTGAAGCGGTGCGCTCCCTGCGATCCAGCAAGGCTGGTGCCTATACGCAGAGGTGCTGTCGCTTTGGGTAATAGCGCTGGCAGGGTGGGCGGGGCGGTGTGGTGTACCCGAGGCTTCCGGCCGCAGAGGAGGCTGGGTGACTGTGCGTCGCTGCTGCTCCACATGGGACAAATCCGATGAAGGAGTCAGTACATGCGTGTTCCCAGGGTTCTCGCGCTCGCCGGTACGACCGTAGCTGTGACGGCGGCGCTGGCCGGTGTCGCCCCTGCCCAGGGCCGGTCCGCGCCGACCGGGGCCGGTTCGGCCGTTACCGCCCCCCGGGACCAGATCCAGTGCCCCCGCGGGTTCGTGTGCATCTATCCCGAGATCGGCTTCGAGGGCCAGCCCTACGTCAAACGCGCTACCGACGGCTCGGTCCGACACCTGCCGGACTACATCCGCGGCAAGGGCAGCTCGGTCATCAACAACAGCAGCCGCACCGCGAGGGTCTACCAAAAGGACAACTACTTCGGCCGGCACGTGTGCGTCGGGGCCGACGGCGGCACCATCGCAGACCTGCGCTCCTACCAGCTCAACGACACCACCCACTCCCTGAAGAACAACACCACACCCTGCGGCGCGTAAGGAGGCGAAGGAGACCAAACGCACGACGCTCTCCCAGAGCGCTCTGGGGGGGGGCAGTACCACCGAGCTGTCCCGCCCCGCACCGACTGTCGAGCTGCTCACACAGCTGGTCGGCCAGCGCCCGAGGCCAGCTGATGCTTCCCGGCCTGAAACCCAGCGCTCTGGTCTTGAATGTGAGTGGTCACAGGGCAAGGCTGCGGAACCGGGGCCGGACCTCCACCCTGGCCCAGTCATAGACCCGCGGGCCGTGGGCGCCGTTCCCGCAGGAACCCGACCTCCTCGGCGAGGCTTGCATCCGCTTGGTCGAACGGGCGGTGCCCGGCGGTGCGCCACAGGACGAGAGCGCCCAGGACCATGCCTCGGGCCTGGAGCGGGACCAGCATGAGCGAGGTCGCCGCCGGGGGAAGGATGAGCCGGATGCGATCCTCCTCCCCGGCGAGCACTGTGCGTAGCTCACTCAGGTCCGGGAGGAAGACCGCCGTGCCCCCACGCAGGTGCGCGCTCTCCACGCTGCCGAGCCGGATGATGTCTTCTGGGGCGTGGTTCTCGGAGGGCCACCCGCCGTCGGCGGCCCTGACGGCGACACGCCGCATCGGAGCGCCGGTGACAAGATCCCCCGGCTCCTCGCCGAGCAGTACGGGTTCGGTGAGGTCCACGGCCGCCAGATCGGCGAACGCGGGGACCAGCACGCCGGTCAGCTGCTCAGCGTTTCGCACCATGTCGAGGGAGCTGCCGATCTCCGAGGCGGCCGAGTTGATCAACGCCAGCCGTTCGACCGCGCGCGGGTCCGCGGGCGGTGGGGGAAGCTCGCGGCGGACGTCACCCGCCTGGGTGATCGGTACGGGGTGAGCGCGGTCAGAGGCACTCAGTCGCAGCAGGAAACGGGCGGAGGAACCCTCCATGAGAGCGATGACGTCGACGTGGGCCGCCAGGTAGTCGCCCTCTGGCCGCACCAGCCGGGCATGCGCATGGCGCCGGGCGCCTCCCACGGCTCCAGCGACCAGGCGTGCCCACAGCGAGGGGTCCGCGAAGAGCGCGCCGATGTCCGGCAGACATCTCGGGGGAACGGCAGCCCCTGACAGGGCGCCAGTTATCTTTCGAGTCATGCCGGATCATCGGCGTCGAGCCTGGCAGCAACCCATCCCGGGCCGCAGAAGAACTCTCACAGTTGTCTTTTTCGCGGTCCTGCAATGGGGCCGCTGGCCTCCGGGCCCGGTATGGCTGTGTCCCCTCTGTCGAAGTGATGGCCTGGGGGGTGGTGTCGCCGGGCCCGTGGGGTGCCGTCGGGCCCGTGGGGTGCCGTCGGAGACGCTGATGAGAGACCCGGCCACCGCCCGGCCCGGCGCAATGCCGGGCAGAGACGTGGGCGGCAGGTCTGCATAACGTGGATGCGCGAGCACGGCGCCAACGCCGAGGCCAGCCAGGTCAACCACCCGGGAGGGGTGCGATGTTAAATACCGGCGATGTGGGCGTCTTCCTGGGTATGGACGTCGGCAAGACAGCTCACCACGGCCACGGGCTGACGCCGACGGGCAAGAAGGTCTTCGACAAACCGATGCCCAACAGCGAACCGAACCTGCGGGCTGTCTTCGACAAGCTGATCGCGAAGTTCGGCACGGTGCTGGTGATCGTGGACCAGCCCGCATCGATCGGGGCTCTGCCGCTGACCGTCGCCCGTGACGCAGGCTGCGAAGTCGCCTACCTGCCCGGACTCGCGATGCGGCGGATCGCTGATCTGTATCTGGGCGAGGCGAAAACGGACGCGAAGGACGCGGCGGTCATCGCGGACGCCGCCCGGACGATGCCCCATGTCCTGCGTTCGCTGGAGCTGACCGACGAGGTCACTGCCGAGCTCACGGTGCTGACCGGCTTCGACCAGGACCTCGCCGCCGAAGCCACCCGCACCAGCAACCGGATACGCGGCCTGCTCACCCAGTTCCACCCCTCGCTGGAGCGCGTACTCGGACCCCGGCTGGACCACCGGGCCGTCACCTGGCTCCTCGAACGCTACGGCTCCCCGGCCGCCCTGCGGAAAGCCGGCCGCCGCAGGCTCGTCGAACTCATCCGCCCGAAGGCTCCGCGGATGGCCGTCCGGCTGATCGACGAGGTCTTCGACGCTCTCGACGAACAGACCGTCGTGGTCCCGGGAACCGGGACTCTCGACATCGTGATCCCGTCCCTGGCCGCTTCCCTCGCGGCGGTTCACGACCAGCGCCGGGCCTTGGAAGCGCAGATCAGCAGCCTGCTGGAGGCTCACCCTCTTCACCAGGTCCTGACCTCGATGCCGGGAGTCGGCGTCAGGACCGCTGCCGTCCTGCTGGTCACCGTCGGCGACGGCACCAGTTTCCCCAGCGCCGCCCACCTCGCCTCCTACGCCGGGCTCGCGCCGACGACGAAGTCGTCCGGGACCTCGATCCACGGCGAACACGCACCCAGAGGCGGAAACCGGCAGCTCAAACGCGCCATGTTCCTCTCCGCCTTCGCCTGCATGAACGCCGACCCGGCCTCCCGCACCTACTACGACAGACAAAGAGCCCGCGGGAAAACCCCCACCCAGGCCCTCCTCCGCCTCGCCCGCCAACGCATCAGCGTCCTGTTCGCCATGCTCCGCGACGGCACCTTCTACGAGTCCAGAACCCCCGCCATCACCCTCGCCGCATGACCACCCCAAACAGCCCCATACCCGGCACCACGTCCTTGACGAAGGACATAGAGACACCCCCCCCGCCCTCGCCATAACCCAACCAACGAGCCCGAGACATCTAACTCACCAGCATTGCGGCTAGGCGACCGCAGCCCGCTCCCGCGATGCCGCCT
>NZ_JARAYQ010000191.1:0-16061 GCF_033794505.1 Streptomyces sp. MB09-01
CTTGCTGCCTGTCCCGTGGGCCCGGAGATTCGTATAAGGGGCAGGGATGAACACCGAGCCGGACAGATCCTCGCGGAGCGCGGTCAGGGCCGCGCCCGCCTTCGAGAGGGGAGCCATGGCCGCCCCCTAACCTGGAAGGGTCCTATGCCCTCCTGTGGAAGGGGGCGGCCATGGCTCCCCTCTCGAAGGCGGGCGCGGCCCTGACCGCGCTCCGCGAGGATCTGTCCGGCTCGGTGTTCATCCCGGAGGACCCGGGGTACGACGAGGCCCGGACGGTCTTCAACGCGATGATCGACCGCAGGCCCGCCGTCATCGCCCAGTGCGAGAGCGCGGCGGACGTGGTGACCGCCGTGCGTTTCGCGAGGGACCTTGACCTGAACGTCGCCGTGCGCGGCGGCGGGCACAGCGTCGCCGGGATGTCCCTCAACGACGGCGGTCTCGTCGTGGACCTGCGGCGGATGCACGAGGTGACGGTCCACCCGGCGGCCAGGGCCGCGCACGTCGAGGGCGGGGCCACGATGAGCCACCTGGACCGGGCCTGCCAGCCGTACGATCTGGCGACCACGGGCGGCCGGGCCTCCACCACCGGCGTCGGCGGCTTCGTGCTGGGCGGCGGAACCGGCTGGCTGGACCGGAAGTTCGGCCTGGCGGTGGACAACCTGCTGGGCGTGGACCTGGTCACCGCGGACGGCGAGCTGCTGCACGCGACCGCCGAGGACCACCCCGAGCTGTTCTGGGGGCTGCACGGCGGCGGCGGGAACTTCGGCATCGCCACCTCGCTGACCCTGCGCCTGCACGAACTGCCGCACATGTCGATCGCGTTCGTGCTGTACCTGCCGGAGCGCGGGCCCGAGGTGGTCCGCGCGTTCCGGGAGGTCATCGAAGCCGGGCCGCCGGAGGCCTCCGGCGCCGCCCTCTACCTGACCGGCCCGCCCGAGGAGTTCGTGCCGCCGCACCTGGTCGGGCTGCTGCTGGCCGGCGCGCTGCTGACGTACGCGGGCCCGGAGGAGGAGATGCGCGAGCTGGCACGGCCGCTGCTGGCGATCCCCCACGAGTCCGAGATCGTCACGGCCATCCCGTACGCCGACCTCCAGTGCATGATCGACGACCCGCCGGGCATGCGGAACTACTGGTCGGCGGAGTACCTCACCGGTGTGCCCGACGAGTTCGTCGACGCCTTCTGCGCCCGCGCCGAATCCATGCCGGTGCCGACCGGCACCCAGCACCTGGTCTTCCCGCAGGGCGGCGCCATCGCCTCCGGACCGGCCGAGTACCCGGTGCCGTACCGCGACGCACCCTGGGCGGTGCACCCGTTCGGGATCTGGGAGGACGCGGCCGACGACGAGAGGTGCCGGCAGTGGGTCAAGGACGTCCGGGCGGACGCCGAGCCGTGGAGCACCGGCGCGGTGTACCTGAACTTCACCGGGGACGAGGGCGGGGACCGGGTGGTCTCCGGCCTCGGCAGCGCGAACATGCAGCGGCTGGGCCTCCTGAAGCGGCAGTACGATCCGGACAACGTCTTCCGTTTCAACCACAACATCCGGCCGACCTGACCCCCTGATAGCGTCCCGCGACATGGACAACCAGGGCGGGATCACGGTTCAGCGGGCACTGGAGCTGCCGGGACTGCGCAGCGGTCTGCCCGAGGTGGTGGCCTGCGCCGACCGGCTGGGCCGCACCGTCCGCTGGGTCCACGCGGGCGAGGTCCCGAACATCGCCTCCCTGCTCAAGGGCGGCGAGCTGCTGCTGACCACCGGCCTCGGCCTGGGCACCCGGCCCGCCGAGCAGCGTGCCTTCGTACGCCGCCTCGCGGACCGGGGGATCGCCGCGCTGGTGGTCGAGCTGGGACCGCGCTTCACCCGGCTGCCGGCGACGATCGTGGAGACCGCACGCACGGCGGGGCTGCCCCTGGTCCAGCTTCACCGGGAGGTCCCCTTCGTCACCGTCACGGAGGAGGTCCACACCGAGATCGTCAACCACCACTACGCGCTCCTGCAGCGGGCCGAGGAGGTCCACCGACGCTGCACCGAAGCCCTGTTGGGCGGCGGGGGCATTCCGCAGGTGCTGCGGATCCTGGCCGACTTCACCGGGAACCCGGTCTTCCTGGAGACCCCCGACGGGCAGCTGCTGTACGCGGCGGCCAGCGCGGCCGGGGACGCGGGCGCGGACCCGCTGCAGGTGTGGGAGGGCCTGCGGGGCCACCGCGAGGGCGAGCCGTCGGCGAACACCGTGGTGGTCGACGTGCCGGGCGGGGGCCACGGCACGGGATCGGTCCGGGCCCGCGTCGTCCTGGTCGGGGTCTCGGCGCCGCTGCTGCCGGTGCACCGGATGGCGGCCGAGCGCACGGCCGGCGTGCTCGCCGTCGTGCTGATGCAGGCACGGCAGGAGGAGGAGCTGGCGGCGCGCGGCCGCGGCGACTTCCTGACGGACCTGGCCGAGGGCCGCATCTCGGCGGAGGACGCCCCGGCGCAGGCCCGCGTCCTGGGCTTCAAGCCGGGCGCGGGACCGCTGCTGCCGGTGGTCATGCGGCTCTCCTCGGACCTCGGCCCGTCCGGGAACTGGGCCGTCCTGGCCCGGGCGGTCCTGGAGGAGCTCTCGTCCGTCGGAGTGCCGGTCCTGCTGGGCGTCCGCCCGGTCGAGGGCCGGGTCCCCCTCCTCGTGTCCCTGCGGGCGGAGTCGGAGCGCACGGCAGTGGCGGACCGGGTCTCGGCCGCGCTGCGGGCGGGCGTCGAACGCGCGGGCCTGGACCGCGCCGCCGCGCCGCCGGCCGTGGTCGTCGGCGTCGCGGGCGGCTGGGCGGCCGCCTCGGCGGGCCTGCGCCACGCCGCGGAGACCGCCACCGCGGCCCACGGCCTGCCGGCCCGGCCCTGGTACGACGCCCGGCGGCTGGACATCGACCTCCTCCTGTGGCGGCTGCGCGAACACCCCGACCTGGCGGCCTTCGTGGACCGGGCGATCGGCCCGCTCCGCACCCACGACACCACGTCCCGCCCCTCTCTGCTGCCCACCCTGGAGACGTACCTGGCCCGCGCGGGCCGCAAGGCGGAGACGGCCCGCGAGCTCCATCTGAACCGCCAGACCCTCTACAACCGCCTGGCCCGCATCTCGGAACTCCTGGGCACGGACCTGGACGACCCCGAAACGGTCCTCTCCCTGAGCCTGGCCCTCCGCGCCCGCCGCCACACGGCGTCTCCTTCCTGACGCCCTCCTCGTTTCAGCCTCGCGGGCGTTTGGCGCCCGGGGTCCGGGGCGGAGGGTCTGGGACGGACCCCCGATCCTGAAGCCTCGCCGACGATTGAGGCGCAGCATCCCGGGCAGAGCCCCGGGAAGGCGGGCCGCAGGCGGCGATCGCAGCCCCGCCGGGAGGCTACCGGCGGCGTTCCATCAGTTCGTCGTAGACGGACAGGACCTGCGCGACGGTGTCGTCCTCGGACGGCCACGTCGCCGCCTGCACCCGCCCCGCCGCGGCCAGCGCAGCCCGCCGCTCCGGATCCGCCAGCAGGCCGGTCACGGCCGACGCGAGCGCCGCCGCGTCCCCCGGCGGGACCAGCACCGCGCCCTCCCCCACCAGCTCCGGCACGCCCCCCACCGCCGTGGCCACCAGCGGCACGCCCATCCGCAGCGCCTCCTGCGCCAGCAGCGCCCGCGCCTCGCGCCGGCTCGGCAGCACCGCCAGGTCGGCCGCCGCCAGCAGCTGCACCGCGTCCCGGCGGCGCCCCAGCAGCCGTACCGGGAGCCCCTCGGCAGCGATCCGCCGCGACAGTTCGGCCCGTAGCGGCCCTTCGCCCGCGACCACCAGCAGCGGGGCCGGCTCCAGGTCCCGCCACTCCCGTGCCGCGTCGAGCAGCAGGAAGTACCCGCGGTGCGGGACCAGGCTCCCGACCGTGATCAGCAACGGCCGTCCGACCGCCCCGAGTTCCGCCCGCACCTTGCCCGGGTCCGCCGCGCCCCCGCCGTCCGGGCCGTCCGGGCCGTCCGGGAAGGCGGGTACCGCCACCGGCGCCAGCCGCGCGTCCCGGGCGCCCCGCAGCCGCGCGAGGTCCACCAGGTCCGAGGAGGCGCCGAGGACCACGGCCGCGGCCCGTGCCACGTGCCGTTCCAGCATCCGGCTCAGCCGTCCCAGCGCGCCCGCGGCCGTCGGTCCGTCGCCGTGCCAGCTCACCACCAGCGGCACGCGGCGTCCCCGCATGGCCAGTGCGGCGCGCATCCCGGCGCGCACCCCGTGCGCGTGCACGACGTCCGCTGCGGCGCACGCGGCCCGCAGCACGCTCACGGCGTCGGGCGCGAACTGCGCCCCGGCGCCGGTGAAGTCGTACTCCCCCTCCGCCTGGACGGGCGCGCAGACCGTGACCCGTACGCCGCGCGCGGCGAGCCCGGTCGCGAGCGACCGTACGTGCGCGCAGCTGCCCGCGCCCGCGCCGTCGCCGAGGACCTGGACGGTGCGGAGCGGCTGGCGCCCGTAGGGCTGTGCCGGGAGGGAGGTGGAGACCGGGGAGCTGCTCACGGGCCGAAGCTCCAGGGTGTGGGAGTCAGAGACGTCGCCAAGGATGCCAGTCCGCACGCGCGTTCCGGGACCATACGGGTGCGGATCCCGTACGAGATACCGCCGGACACCCCCCAGCCTCACCCACACGGCCTAGCGTCGCGTCATCCTGGCGGCTGCCCGCGACGGCCCCGGCCCGCGCCCGGGAGGGGCCGCGGGGACACGGCGGAGGGCCCGCCGCGCGGCGCGCGCCGGGCCCTCCTGGATCCGTGTGCCGCGGGCCGGCTCACGCGTCCGCGCGCGCCGCCGCCAGCAGTTCCTCGGCGTGTGCCCGCGCGGAGACCGAGTCCTCGTGCCCCGCGAGCATGCGCGACAGCTCGCGGATCCGGGCCTCGCCCTCCAGGACGGTGACCCCGCTACGGGTGACGGAGCCGTCGTTGGTCTTCTCGACGAGCAGCTGGCGGTCCGCGAAGGCCGCCACCTGCGGCAGGTGCGTGACGACCACGACCTGGGCCGATTTGGCCAGCTTCGCGAGGCGCCGGCCCACCTCGACCGCCGCCTTGCCGCCGACTCCCGCGTCGACCTCGTCGAAGAGGTAGGTCGGCACCGGGTCGGAGCCGGCGAAGACGACCTCCACGGCGAGCATCACCCGGGACAGCTCACCGCCCGAGGCGCCCTTGGCGATCGGCCGCGGCTGGGCGCCGGGGTGCGGGGCCAGCAGCAGTTCGACCTCGTCCGCGCCGGAAGGTCCGTAGGCGACCGGGCGGCCGTCCACGTCCACCCCCTCGGGGTCCTCGGCCTGCCGGACGTCGATGGTCACCCGGGCGTGCGGCATCGCCAGCGAGGCCAGCTCCTCCGTCACGGCGGAGGCGAAGCGGGTCGCCGCCTCCACCCGGGCGTCCGTCAGTGCCTGGGCCAGCAGCGACAGTTCGGAGCGCAGCCCGTCCCGTTCGGCGGTCAGCTCCGTGATCCGCTCGTCGTCGCCGTCCAGTTCCAGCAGCCGCGCCGCGCCCTGCTCGGCCCATTCCAGTACGGCGTCCACGGTGCCGTCGGAGCCGTACTTGCGGGTCAGCTGGGTCAGGGCCGCCCGCCGCTCCTCCACGGCGGCCAGCCGCAGCGGATCGGCGTCCAGGTCGTCGGCGTAGCCCGCGAGCTCTCCGGCCACGTCGGACAGCAGGATGCCCAGCTCCCCGATCCGCTCGGCGAGCGCGCCGAGCGCCGGGTCGTGCGACCGTACGGATTCCAGGGCCCGGTGGGCGCCCGCGACGAGCATGTTCGCGTCGATGGCCTCCGGGTCCTCGGGATTGCCGGCGAGGGCGGCGTGCGCCAGCTGCGCCGCCGAGGCCAGCGATTCGGCGTGCCCGAGCCGCTCGGCCTCGGCCGCCAGCTCGGTGTCCTCGCCGGCCACCGGCTCCACGGCCGCGATCTCGTCCAGTCCGAAGCGCAGCAGGTCCGCCTCCTGGGCCCGCTCCCGGGCCCGGGTGGTGATCTCCTCCAGCTCGACGGCGACGGCGCGCAGCCTGCGGTAGGCGGAACCGTACTTCTCCAGCGGGACGGCGACGGCATCACCGGCGTACCGGTCGAGCGCCTGACGCTGCCGGGCCGGGCGCAGCAGGCCCTGCTGGTCGGTCTGCCCGTGCACGGCGACCAGGTCGTCCGCGAGCTCGCCGAGCAGGCCGACGGGCACGGAGCGGCCGCCGACGTGGGCGCGCGAACGCCCTTCGGCGGACACGGTCCGGCTGATCAGCAGGGCGCCGTCGTCGAGCTCCGCCCCGGCCTCCTCGGCGCGTACGGCGGCGGGCGCGTCGGGGCGCATGACGATGCGGCCCTCGACGACTGCGGCCTTGGCTCCGATCCGCACCAGGGCCGGGTCGGCGCGACCGCCGAGCAGCAGCCCGAGGCTGGTGACGACCATCGTCTTGCCCGCGCCGGTCTCGCCGGTCACCGCGGTGAAACCGGGCGACAGCTCGACCACCGCGTCGTCGATGACCCCGAGCGACCGTATCCGCATCTCCTCAAGCACGGGACGACGATACCGAGGTTTCACCGGTGCCATGTGACGTCACCCGCCCCGAGTTCTCCGAACGGATGTGCTATTACGGGCGAAGGGCGACACGCCTGGACACCCGCTAGTGCGGCGCCCCGCGCCAACCGGACACGGGCAGTGCGAACTTCGCGACGAGCCGGTCCGTGAAGGACGCGTGGTGCAGCCGGGCGAGCCGCACGGGCACCGCCCCGCGCCGGACCTCCACGCGGGCCCCGGAGGGCAGCTCCAGCATCCGCCGGCCGTCGCACCACAGCACGCCGTGCGGGGTGCCGCTCTGCACCTCCACCGCCAGCACCGAGGTGGGCGAGGTCACCAGCGGCTTCGCGAACAGCGCGTGCGCACTGATCGGCACCATCAGCAGCGCCTCCACCTCCGGCCAGACCACCGGCCCGCCCGCGGAGAAGGCGTAGGCCGTCGAGCCCGTCGGAGTCGCACAGACGATCCCGTCACAGCCGAAGCCGGTCACCGGACGCCCGTCGATCTCCAGGACCACCTCGAGCATCCGCTCCGGGGACACCTTCTGGACCGCGGCCTCGTTCAGCGCCCAGTCCCGGTGGACCACGTCGCCGTTCGTGCGCACGACCACGTCGAGGGTCATCCGCTCCTCGACCTCGTACGAGCGCGACACCACCCGGTCCACGACCTTGTCCAGGTCGTCGCGCTCGGCCTCGGCGAGGAACCCCACCCGGCCCAGGTTGACGCCCAGCATCGGCACCCCCGAGGCGCGCGCGAACTCCGCGCCGCGCAGCAGGGTCCCGTCCCCTCCCAGCACGATCAGCAGCTCGCACCCGTCGAGCACACCCGGGGTGGACTCGGTCACGAGCTCCACCTCGGGCGGCAGCGGCAGGTCCACCGCCTCGTGCGCGAAGACGCGTACGCCCAGCCCGCAGCGCAGCAGCCCCTTGACGACCAGCTCCGCGCTGCGGATGGCCGCCGGCCGCCCGGTGTGCGCGAGCAGGAAGACGGTGCGTTCCCCCGTTGAATCTGTCACTGCGGCCCCTCCGCCACTGCACGGTCAACATCCGCCGGGTCGAGTGCCGGTGCCCCCGCCTGCAGCCACAGAAAGTACTCGACGTTGCCCGACGGCCCCGGCAGCGGACTCGCCGTCACCCCGACGACGCCCAGACCGAGCTTCGCCGCCTGCGCCGCGACCTCGCGCACGGCCTCCGCCCGGAGCTCCGGGCTGCGCACCACTCCGCCGCTGCCCAGCCGGTCCTTGCCGACCTCGAACTGCGGCTTGACCATCAGCACCAGGTCCGCGTCGGGCGCGCAGCACCGTACGAGCGCGGGCAGCACCAGCCCGATGGAGATGAAGGACAGGTCACCGACGACGAGGTCCACCGCGACCCCGTCGATCTGCTCGACCGTCAGCTCGCGCACGTTCGTCCGGTCCTTGACCGTCACCCGGTCGTCGCTCTGCAGCGACCAGGCGAGCTGCCCGTACCCGACGTCGACGGCGACCACGTGGGCGACGCCCGCGCGCAGCAGCACGTCGGTGAACCCGCCCGTGGAGGCCCCGGCGTCCAGCGCGCGGCGGCCCTCCACGCGCAGCCCCTGCGGCTGGAAGGCCGCCAGCGCTCCCGCGAGTTTGTGGCCGCCCCGCGAGACGTAGTCGGGATCGCTGTCGTCCTTGAGGACGACCAGAGCCGCGCTCGTCTCGACCTGGGTGGCGGCCTTGGTCGCGGTGGCGCCGCCCACGGTCACCCGGCCCGCGGCGATCAGCTGCGCGGCGTGCTCGCGCGAGCGGGCCATGCTGCGGCGTACCAGTTCGGCGTCCAGGCGGCGGCGTGCCACTCCTGCCACGTTCGGTTCAGCTCCTGTTTTCGTACGGACCAGGGACGGGCGGTGCGTCCAGCGCGTTCAGCGCCTCGCGCAGCCCCCTGTGGACATCCTCGTACACCTCGACGTGTCCGTCCGCCGCGAGGTGGTCCGCGTCCGCCAGCCGCGCCAGGTGCGCGTCCACGCCGGAGTGTCCGGTGGGAGTGCGTACGATGCCCAGCGCGACGGGCCCCGCTGGCCCGGCGGAGGCTTCGCCGTCGGCTGCTGCTGCGCCCTGGGGTTCGTCGGTCATGCCCCGACGCTACCCCGAAGCGCCCCGCGACCACGCACGGCTCTGCGGTACGGTCGTGATCACGATGGCTACGATCCAGGAGTGCCGCGAAGCACTCGACACCCTCTCCGGCAATCTCGCCCGGGCCGACAGCGGCGTACGCGGCGCGGCGGCGCTCGACCGCTCCCTGAGCTGCCACATCACGGACCTCGACCAGACCTTCACGGGCCGCCTCCACGGAGGCCGCATCCGCGTGGACGCGGTCGCCCCCGGCCCTCCGGCCGCCAAGGCCGAGATCCGTCTCGCGATGACGGGCGGCGACCTCCTCGCCCTGGTCGCGGGCGACCTCAAGTTCGCCAAGGCCTGGGCCTCCGGCCGCGTCAGACTGGAAGCCGGCTTCCGCGACCTCCTCCGCCTCAAGAGCCTCCTCTAGCCCCTCAACAGCCGCGCCGGGCCACGCGCGGCCCCGCCGCCCGATCCGGCCCCTCCGGGGCTTGAGGAGCGGGGTCCGGGGGCGAAGCCCCGGTCTTCGAGCCCCGCCGGCGTACGGGGCGTGGTGGAGCGGCGCGTGGTGGTGCGGGGCGGAGCCCCAGCGGCCGGCCCGCACCCTCGCTACTCGGCGCGAGCCACCACCCGCGCCACCCGGGCAGCGGGAATCACCAGCGGCGTCCCCGTCTCCGGGTCGTCGATGATCTGGCACTTCAGGCCGAACACCTTCTCCACCAGCTCCGCCGTGACCACCTCCGCCGGCGGCCCCTCCGCCACGACCTTCCCGCCCCGCATCGCGATCAGGTGCGTCGCGTAGCGGGCCGCGTGGTTCAGGTCGTGCAGCACCGCGACCAGCGTCCGCCCCTGGTTCTCGTGCAGCTCCGCGCACAGGTCCAGCACGTCGATCTGGTGCTGGATGTCCAGGTAGGTGGTCGGCTCGTCGAGCAGCAGCAGCGGCGTCTGCTGCGCCAGCGCCATCGCGATCCACACCCGCTGCCGCTGGCCGCCCGACAGCTCGTCGACGGCCCGGTCGGCGAGTTCGGCGACCCCGGTCGAGGCCATGGACTCGTGCACGACCCGCTCGTCCTCGGCCGACCACTGCCGCAGCAGCCCCTGGTGCGGGTACCGGCCGCGCGCGACCAGGTCGGCCACCGTGATGCCGTCGGGCGCGATCGAGGACTGCGGGAGCAGCCCCAGGGTCTTGGCGACCTTCTTCGCCGGCATCGACCCGATGGCCTGCCCGTCCAGCAGCACCCGTCCGGCGGACGGCTTCAGCATCCGCGACAGGGCCCGCAGCAGCGTGGACTTGCCGCAGGCGTTGGGGCCGACGATCACCGTGAAGGAGTTGTCGGGGATCTCCACCGACAGGTTCTCGGCGATGACCCGCTGGTCGTAGCCGAGCGTCACGTTCTCCGCGGTCAGCCGCTGCACTTGCGCACTCCTCATCAGGTTCATATACGTCCCGCCTTGCGCTCGGTGACGAGCAGCCAGAGCAGGTAGATACCGCCGACCAGCCCGGTCACCACGCCCACCGGCAACTGGTCGGCGCCGAAGGCGCGCTGTGAGGCCCAGTCGGACACCATCAGCAGCACCGCGCCCATCAATGCGGCCGTCAGCAGGTTCCCGCCGGGCGAGCGGGTGAGCCGCCGCGCCAGCTGCGGCGCGGCCAGCGCGACGAAGCTGATGGGCCCGGCCGCCGCGCTCGCCGCGGTGGTGAGCAGGATCGCCGCGAGCATCAGCAGCAGCCGCGTCCGCTCCACCCGCACCCCGAGGGCGTACGCGGCGTCGTCGCCCATCTCCATCATCCGCAGGGCCCTGCCCTGCCCGAGGACGAGCGGGAAGAGCACCGCGCAGACCGCGAGCAGCGGCCACACCTGCGCCCAGTCGCGGCCGGCCAGCGAGCCGGTCAGCCAGACCATGGCGCGGGTGGCCTCGATCATCTGCGCCTTCGTGATCAGGTACTGGATCACGGCGATGAGCATGGCGGAGGCGCCGATGCCGACCAGCACCAGCCGGTAGCCCTGGATGCCCTGCTTGTACGCCAGCAGGTAGACGGCGGCGCCGGTCAGCAGGCCGCCGATCAGCGCGCCGACGGCCACCTCGTGGGCATCGCCGTTGAAGAGGATGATGACGACGAGCGCGCCGACCACCGAGCCGTAGCCGAAGCCCAGCAGGTCCGGCGAGCCGAGCGGATTGCGGGAGACCGACTGGAATACCGCTCCGGCCATCCCGAGGGAGGCGCCGACGAGCAGGGCGACCACGACCCGCGGCAGCCGCAGGTCGTTGACGATGAAGTCGTTGGCGGGCGTGCCGTTGCCCAGCAGGGTCTGGACGACGTCCCACGGGGCGATCTCGAAGTCGCCGGTGCCGATGAGCACGACGGCCAGCGCGAGCGCCACGGCGGTGAGCAGGAGCCCGACGGCCAGCGCGCGCCCCTCGACGCGCAGTGAGATCCCGCCGGGCAGGTGCAGCGGACGGGGCCCGGACCGGCCCTTGCGCGGTGTGTCGTCCACGGTCGCGGTCACGGTCACAGCTGGGCCATCCTCTTGCGCCGAACCAGGTAGATGAAGACGGGACCGCCGATGAGCGCGGTCACGACGCCGACCTGCAGTTCGGCGGGCCGGGTGACGACACGGCCGACGACGTCGGCGCCGAGCAGCAGGACGGGTGACAGGACGGCCGAGTACGCGAGCACCCAGCGCATGTCGGGACCGGTGAACGCCCGCACGAGGTGCGGGATCATCAGCCCGATGAAGACGATCGGCCCGCACGCGGCGGTCGCCGCACCGCACAGCAGGGTGATGGCGACCATGGCGCCGATCCGGGTCCGCGTCAGGTGCGCGCCGAGCGCCCGTGCCGTGTCGTCGCCCATGGCCATCGCGTTCAGCGGCCGGCCCAGGGACAGCGCGAGCACCGCGCCGACGATCAGGAAGGGGGCCACCTGCCGGACGGTGTCCATGTTGGCCGAGGCCAGCGAACCCACCGTCCAGAAGCGGAGCTTGTCGAGCGCCTTGCTGTCCATCAGCTGCACGGCGTTGATGTAGCCGACCAGGCCCGCGCTGGCCGCCGTACCGGCGAGCGCGAGGCGTACCGGGGTCGCGCTGCGGCTTCCTCCGAGCACGTACACGACGACCGAGACGACGGCGGCCCCGAGGAAGGCCCACCACACGAACTCGCGGATCGACGTCGCGCCGAAGAAGCTGATCGCGGACACCACGGCGGCCGCGGCGCCGGCGTTGACCCCGAGGATGCCTGGCTCGGCCAGCGGGTTGCGGGTCAGCGCCTGCATCACGGCACCGGACAGGCCGAGGCCGAGGCCGACCATCAGGCCGAGGAGCGTGCGCGGCACCCGCAGGTCCCGCACCACCACGTCCGAGGGCGTTCCCGCGTAGGCGAACAGGCCGTGCCAGACCTCGTCGAGTGGCATCTGCTTGGCGCCCACGGCGATGCTCACGACGACGATCAGCGCCAGCACCACGAGGGCGGCGAACAGACCGGCGGCGCGCGCGGCATGGCGCGGGCGGGCGGCGGCGGCCCGTTCGGGCGCCGCGCTCGGTTCGGATTCGGGGGGACTCTCGACCAACACGCAGGTTAGGCTAACCTACCCTGCACCCTGGCCGGATCCCCCCTTGCGCCCTAAAGACCCAGCCTGGCCAGCGCCTTCGCCGCGTCCAGCGTGCACACCCCGTCCCCGGCCACCGTCCAGGCCGCCGCACACAGCGCCCGCAGCCCGTCGACCGGATCCCCGCCGTCCCCGCGCAGCTCCAGCACGCCGCGGTTCAGCGCGACCGCGGTCCAGCCTCCGCAGCGGAAGCCCTCCGCGGCCGGCTCCACCTCCGGCTGCCCGGTCAGCAGCCCGCGCAGGTCCCGGTCCACGTACGTCGGCCGGTGCCTCGGCTCGGCCCGCACCAGCTGCTCCGCGTCCGTCACTCCGGTCAGCACCAGCAGCGAGTCCACCTCCCCGTTGAAGGCACCCTCGATGTCGGTGTCGAGCCGGTCCCCGACCACCAGCGGCCGCTCCGCCCCGGTCCGCAGCACCGTCTCCCGGTGCATCGGGGGCAGCGGCTTGCCCGCCACCTGCGGTTCCGCGCCCGTGGCGATCCGTACGACTTCCACCGCGGCCCCGTTGCCCGGCCCGATCCCACGCGCCCCGGGGATCGTCAGGTCGGTGTTCGACGCGTACCACGGCACCCCGCGGTTGATCGCGTACGAGGCCTCCGCGAACCGCCCCCAGGGCAGTTCGGGCCCCCCGTACCCCTGCACCACCGCCGCCAGGCCCTCCTCCTCGGCCGAGTCCACCGGCACCAGCCCGCGCTCGCGCAGCGCGACCCGCAGCCCCTCCCCGCCGATCACCAGCACCTTCGACGCCGGCTCCACCTGTTCCGCGATCAGCCGGGCCACCGCCTGCGCCGAGGTGATCACCTCGGCCGCCTCCGTCGGGATGCCCAGCTCGCCCAGGTGCTCGGCGACGGCGTCCGGGGTCCGCAGCGCGTTGTTGGTGACGTAGGCGAGGTGCATCCCGTCCGCCCGGGCCGCGGCGAGGGACTCCACGGCGTACGCGATGGCCTCACCCCCCGCGTACACCACCCCGTCGAGGTCCAGCAAAGCGGTGTCGTACACCTGGTGCAGACTCTGCTCACTCGCCGCGGGACTGGTCCTGCTCTGCCGGGTCATCACGTCCGCTCCTCAAGGATCGATCTTGTCCGATTCTGCACTGCCCCGATCATCCCGCATGGCGAGACGCGACTTACCATGCACCAATGACCACACCTGGCACCGCGGACCAAGGGCTGCGACTGATCCCGTTCCATGGCCTGCGCTACGTCCCGGAGCGTGTCGGCAGCCTCGCGGCCGTCACCTCCCCGCCGTACGACGTGGTCGTGCGTCCCGACGGAGTCGACCACCTCGAATCCGCCGACCCGCACAACATCGTCCGCCTGATCCTCCCGCAGGCCGGCACCCCGGCGGCACGCAACGAACAGGCCGCCCGCACCCTGCACGACTGGCTCGCCGAGGGCATCCTCAGCGCCGACCCCGAACCCGCGCTCTACGTGTACGAGCAGCGCAAGGCCGGCCTGCTCCAGCGCGGCGTCATCGGCGCCCTCGCCCTGTCCACCGCGGACGCCGGCATCGTCCTCCCCCACGAGGACGTCATGCCCGACGTGGTCACCGACCGGGCCGGCCTGATGCGGGCCACCTCCGCCAATCTCGAACCGCTCCTGCTCACCTACCGGGGCGACGACCCCGGCACGGGCGCAACCGCGGTCGTCGAGCGGACCGCCCGGCGCGCACCGCTGCTGTCCACCACCACCGAGGACGGCTTCCAGCACCGCCTCTGGGCCATCACGGACCCGGCCGAGCTGGCCACCGTCACGGCGGATCTCAGCCACCGCCAGGCCCTCATCGCCGACGGCCACCACCGCTGGGCGACCTACCTGCGCCTCCAGGAGGAGCACGGCTCCCCCACGGCGTGGGACTTCGGCCTGGTCCTCCTCGTGGACACCGCCCGCTACCCGCTCCAGGTCCGCGCCATCCACCGGATGCTGCGCCGGCTCCCGGTCGCCGACGCCCTCGCCGCCCTCGGCGGCCACTTCCGCGTCACTCCGGTCGACGGGCCGCTCCCGCTGGCCCTGGACGCCCTCGCGGACGCCTCGGAACGGGGGAACGCCTTCCTGCTCACCGGCGACGGCACCTTCCACCTGGTCACCGATCCCGATCTGGCGCTCCTCGACCGCACGGTGCGTCACGACCGCCCGGAGGCCTGGCGCCGGCTGGACGCCACCGTCCTCCACGCGACCCTGCTCGACGCCCTCTGGCACGTTCCGGACGCCCCCGAGGAGATCACGTACATCCACGACGCCGCGTCCACCGTGGCCATGGCCGAACGCCACGGGGGCACCGCCGTCCTGCTGCACCCCGTACGGGAGGAAGTCGTACGGGACCTGGCCCGCCAAGGCGTCACCATGCCCCGGAAGTCCACCTCCTTCGGACCGAAACCGGCCACCGGTCTGGTCCTGCGCGGCCTGGGCTGAATCCCTCCGGACATGAAGAAGGGCGGTACCCCCGGTGGGGGTACCGCCCTTCTCATTCGTTCACCGTGCTTCAGGCCTTGTCGCGGCCCGAGTCCTGCGCGTCGGCATCGGCGTCGGCCGCGGACTCCTCCAGCGGCTCGTACTCCTCGTCGTCCTCGTCGTAGTACTCGGCGACGTCGGTGGCGCGCTCGGCCGCGGCGATCTCCGCCGCGTCCTCGTCGTCCTCGTCGTCCTCGTCGATCTCGTCCGCGAGGGCGACGTCACCGTCGTCCTCGACGTCGGACAGGTCGATCGCGGCGTCGACGAACTCGACACCGTCGAGCTCGGCGAGGCGGTCCGAGGCGTCGGTGGCCCCGTCCTTGTCCGCTTCGAGGGTCTTGCCGAACCACTCGCGCGCCTCGTCCTCACGACCGGCCGCCAGCAGGGCGTCGGCGTAGGCGTACCGCAGGCGCGCGGTCCACGGCTGGACGGAGCTGGAGGCCAGCTCCGGGCTCTGCAGGGTCACGATGGCCGCTTCCAGCTGCCCCTGGTCCCGCCGGGCACCGGCCGCGACCAGACGCATCTCGACCTGTCCGGCCTTGTCCAGCTTCTGCACCTCGGGCTCGCCGGCCATGGCCAGCGCCCGCTCCGGACGGCCGAGGCCGCGCTCGCAGTCGGCCATGACGGGCCAGAGCTCGACCGAGCCGGTCATGCGCTTGGCGGCGCGGAACTCCGCGAGGGCCTCGCTGTACTTCTGCGTGGCGTACGCGGCGAAGCCGGCGGCCTCGCGGACGGCCGCGACACGGGAGGCCAGTCGCAGGGCGATGCGCGAGTACGCGTACGCCTGCTCCGGGTCCTCGTCGATCAGGCGCGCGACCATGACCAGGTTCTTCGAGACCTCTTCCGCCAGGCCCTTGGGCAGGCTCAGCAGCTCCTGGCGCACGTCGGCGTCGATCTCGAGGCCGGTGACGTCCTCGTCGATCGGAAGCCGCTTGACCGGGTCACGGTCGGAGCGGAAGTCGCGGTCGCCGCCACCGCCACGGTCATCGCGACCACGGTAGCCACCACGGTCACCACCGCGATCGTCACGGCCACCACGGAACCCGCCACGGTCGCCACCGCGGTCGTCACGGCGGGGGTAGGAGGGGCGGTCGCCACCGCGGTCGTCACGACCGCCGCGGAAGCCACCGCGCTCGTCATCACGACGCGGGTACGAAGGACGCTCACCACGGTCGT
This sequence comes from Streptomyces sp. MB09-01, assembly GCF_033794505.1. NCBI lineage: Bacteria > Bacillati > Actinomycetota > Actinomycetes > Kitasatosporales > Streptomycetaceae > Streptomyces > Streptomyces sp. MB09-01. Next base: position 15,816 of record NZ_JARAYQ010000191.1, read on the forward strand.
CACGGCGGGGGTAGGAGGGACGGTCGCCACCGCGGTCGTCACGACGGAAGCCGCCGCCACCGCCACCGGTGGGACGCTCGCCCCGGTCATCGCGGCGCGGGTAGGACGGACGGTCCCCACCACGGTCGTCACGGCGGGGGTAGGACGGGCGGTCGCCACCGCGGTCGTCACGACCGCCGCGGAAGCCACCGCGCTCGTCATCACGACGCGGGTACGAAGGACGCTCACCACGGTCGTCACGGCGGG
>NZ_JARAYQ010000191.1:16160-17280 GCF_033794505.1 Streptomyces sp. MB09-01
GTCACGACGGAAGCCGCCGCCACCGCCACCGGTGGGACGCTCGCCCCGGTCATCGCGGCGCGGGTAGGACGGACGGTCCCCACCACGGTCGTCACGGCGCGGGAAGCTGGGACGGTCGTTGTCCCGGCGGAAGCCGCCACCGGTGGGACGGTCGCCCCGGTCGTCACGGCGCGGGTAGGACGGACGGTCCCCACCACGGTCATCACGGCGGGGGTAGGACGGACGGTCGCCACCGCGGTCGTCACGACCGCCGCGGAAGCCACCGCGCTCGTCATCACGACGCGGGTACGAAGGACGCTCACCACGGTCGTCACGGCGCGGGTAGGACGGACGGTCCCCACCGCGGTCGTCACGGCGCGGGTAGGACGGACGGTCCCCACCGCGGTCGTCACGGCGCGGGTAGGACGGACGGTCCCCACCACGGTCATCACGACGGAAACCGCCGCCACCGCCACCGGTGGGACGGTCACCCCGGTCATCGCGGCGCGGGTAGGACGGACGGTCCCCACCACGGTCATCGCGGCGCGGGAAGGACGGACGGTCCCCACCACGGTCGTCACGACGGAAACCGCCGCCACCGCCACCGCCACCGGAGGGACGACCACCGCGGTCGTCGTCACGGCGGGGGTAGCTGGGACGGTCGCCACCGCGGTCGTCACGGCGGAAACCGCCGCCGCCACCGCCGGCGGGACGCCCGCCGCGGTCATCGCGACGGAAGCCGCCACCGCCACTGGACGGACGACCACTGGCACCACGGTCGTCACGACGGAACGGGGGACGGTCGCCGCCACGGTCGTCACGGCCCCCGCGGTAGCCGCCCCTGTCACCGCCGTCGTTGCGCCGAGGCTCGCGCTCCGGACGATCGTCGGGAGAGTTGGACATGGGTGTGACTCCTGTCTTCGGGGTACCGCTAGTCATTCTCGCGCAACCAACCCATGGCCGCGCTTCGGCGTAAAAGAGGTGAAACAAAAAAGGACCCTTGGTCCAGCGTTGAACGCTGGACCAAGGGTCCTTTGAAAGATTGTTCGGCGGCGTCCTACTCTCCCACAGGGTCCCCCCTGCAGTACCATCGGCGCTGAAAGGCTTAGCTTCCGGGTTCGGAATGTAACCGGGCGTTTCC
>NZ_JARAYQ010000192.1:0-17260 GCF_033794505.1 Streptomyces sp. MB09-01
TCGTACGTAGTCTATGTGTATGGCTCTGCGTATTCTTTATTTTTTTTTTCAAATCAGATGCCGGAAACGGTTTTTCTGCCTGTCTCCTGGGGTCGGAGATGGTGTTAAGGGGCAGGACCCCCACGTCCCGGGCCAGGCGCCGGCCCTTGCGGCCCCGCCTGCGGTCGCGGGCCAGGCGTCCGCCCCTGTGGACCCACCCGCCGCCGCGGGCCGGGCCTCCGACCCTGCGGGGCGGCCGGCCGTTCCTGGCCAGGCTTGCGACCCCGCAGGTCTGCCGGTAGCTCCGGGCCGGCGCTCCGACCCTGCGGAGCCGCCCGCCGGCCCGGACCAGGCGTTCGCCCCCGCCGGCCCGGGCCGGCCCATCGACCCGGCGGGTCCTTCGGCTGTCCCGGAGCAGGCCGCCGACGCTGCGAATCTGCCCGGGGCTCCGGGCCCGGCACCGGCTCCTGCCGTGGAGGCGGACGGTCAGCTGTCCGCGCAGGCTTCCGCCTGGGGAGTCTTTCCCCACCCGGCCCCTTCCCTGGACCGGGCCCTGCCCGGACCCGCGGCTCGAACGCCGGCGGGGCTGAAACCGCCCTGCGGGCAATCCGGCCTCGCCGCGAACCGTCCGGCCTCGCCGGCGTTCGAGGCGGGCGCCGCCCCCGCGCCCCGCGCAGCGCGGGGCCCCTGCGACGGGCCCGCAGGCGAGGTCGTTCCCGCCGCCCGGCTGATCGCCGCGCACGCCGCGGACGCCGCGGACGCCGGGGCCAACGGGCATGATCCGGCCTCGCCCAGGGGGCCGGGGCGGAGTCCCGGGAGCGGAGCCGCAGCTGAGGGGGTTCCCGCCGCCCGGCTGGTCGGCGGAGACGCCGAGGCGTGGCGGGCGGCCGCCTGGGTGCTGCGCGACCACGTCGTGGTCGGCACGCTCGACGAGGCCGAGGCGCTGGTCGCGGCGCGGCCCGACGCGGTGGCCGTGACCCTCGACGGAGACGTGCTCGGGGCGCACCTCGCGCACGGCGGCTCCGCCGGGGCGCCCAGCCTGATCGAGGTGCAGGCGGCCGTCGACGAGGCGGCGGCGGAGCTGACCGAGCTGGGCGTGCGGTGCGCGGAACTCGGCGAGGCCCAGACGGGCGCCCAGTCCCGGCGGCAGGACGCGGCAGCCCTGGTCGAGGAGCTCGCCGAGCGCCGCCGCGCCGCCGAGCAGGCCCGCGCCGGGGTCGCGCAGCAGCTGGGGCGGCTCGCCGGGCAGGCGAAGGGGGCCGCCGGCGAAGCCGAGCGCAGCGCCGCCGCCGCGGCCAAGGCACAGGACGCGCTGGAGCAGGCGCTGGCCGAAGTGGAGGAGTGCGCGGAACGCCTCGCCTCGGCCGAGGAACTGCCGGTGGAGGAGGAGCCCGACAGCTCCCGGCGGGACCGGCTCGCGGCCGACGGGGCCAACGCGCGGCAGACCGAGATGGAGGCGCGGCTGCAGCTGCGCACCCATGAGGAGCGGGTCAAGGGGCTGGCCGGACGGGCCGATTCCCTCGACCGTGCCGCCCGGGCGGAACGTGAGGCCCGGGCCCGCGCCGACCGGCGCCGGGCGCGGCTGCGGCACGAGGCGGAGGTGGCCCGCGCGGTGGCCGACGGCTCCCGGCAACTGCTCGCGCACGTGGAGGTCTCGCTGCTGCGGGCCGACGAGGAGCGCCTCGCGGCCGACCGGGCCAAGGGCCTGCGCGAGCGGGAGCTCGGCGAGGCGCGCAGCCGCGGACGCGAACTGAAGGGGGAGCTCGACAAGCTCACCGACTCCGTCCACCGCGGCGAGGTGCTCGGCGCCGAGCAGCGGCTGCGCATCGAGGCGGTGGAGGCCAGGGCGTTGGAGGAGTTCGGCATGGAGTCCGCCGGGCTCGTCGCCGAGTACGGCCCCGACCAGCCGGTGCCGCCGTCGCCCCCCGCCGACGGGGAGGAGCTCCCCGAGGATCCCGAGCACCCGCGCAACCGGCCCGGCCCCTTCGTCCGCGCGCAGCAGGAGAAGCGGCTCAGGGCGGCCGAACGCGCCTACCAGCAGCTCGGCAAGGTCAATCCGCTCGCGCTGGAGGAGTTCGCGGCGCTGGAGGAGCGCCACCAGTTCCTCAGCGAGCAGCTGGAGGACCTCCGCAAGACGCGCGCGGACCTCCTTCAAGTGGTGAAGGAGGTCGACGAGCGCGTCGAGCAGGTCTTCACCGAGGCCTACCGGGACACGGCCCGGGAGTTCGAGGGGGTGTTCTCGCGGCTGTTCCCCGGCGGCGAGGGCCGGCTGATCCTGACCGACCCCGACAACATGCTGACCACCGGCGTCGACGTCGAGGCGCGCCCGCCGGGCAAGAAGGTCAAGCGGCTGTCGCTGCTCTCCGGCGGCGAGCGCTCGCTGACCGCCGTGGCCCTGCTGGTGTCCATCTTCAAGGCGCGTCCCAGCCCGTTCTACGTGATGGACGAGGTCGAGGCCGCGCTCGACGACACCAACCTGCAGCGGCTGATCCGGATCATGGAGGAGCTCCAGGAGAGCTCGCAGCTGATCGTGATCACGCACCAGAAGCGGACGATGGAGGTCGCGGACGCCCTCTACGGCGTCTCGATGCAGGGCGACGGGGTCTCCAAGGTCATCAGCCAGCGTCTGCGCTGACCCCTTTACTTCAGAAGATGAACGCTGTGGCTCTCTTCACTCCGGCTTGGCGGTTTTTCATCGGCTATTGACTTCAGAAAGTGAAGCCATAAGCTCTGGTTGCCGTGTCCGACGTTCAGGTGGTGGTGAGCAGTTTGCTGTGCGCCACTGGAGGAACACGCGTACAGACGAACACCCCCACACCGCCCGCGGTCGGCGCCGGGCCCAGGAGCACACCTTGACCAGCACAGCGAACGCACCCGCGTCCGGCAGTGGCCGGGAGGCACGCCCCGACCACCTCGGGCACGTCATCTTCATCGCCGCGGCCGCGGCGATGGGCGGATTCCTCTTCGGCTACGACAGCTCCGTCATCAACGGCGCCGTCGTCGCCATCCGGGATCGGTTCGACGTCGGGTCCGCGGCGCTCGCCCAGGTGATCGCCGCCGCACTGATCGGCTGCGCGTTCGGCGCCGCCACGGCCGGCCGCATCGCTGACCGGATCGGCCGAATCCGCTGCATGCAGATCGCCGCCCTCCTCTTCACCGCGAGCGCCATCGGCTCGGCCCTGCCGTTCGCCCTGTGGGACCTGGCCATGTGGCGCGTCATCGGCGGCTTCGGCATCGGCATGGCCTCCGTCATCGGCCCCGCCTACATCGCCGAGGTGTCCCCGGCCGCCTACCGCGGCCGTCTCGCCTCCTTCCAGCAGGCCGCCATCGTCATCGGCATCGCCGTCTCCCAGCTGGTCAACTGGGGCATCCTCAACATCGCCGACGGCGACCAGCGCGGCGAGATCGCCGGCCTGGAGGCCTGGCAGTGGATGCTCGGCATCATGGTCATCCCGGCCGTGATCTACGGGCTGATGTCCTTCGTCATCCCGGAGTCCCCCCGGTACCTGATCTCCGTCGGCCGCACCGCGGAGGCCAAGAAGGTGCTGCGCGAGGTCGAGGGCTCGAAGATCGACATCGATGCGCGCGCCGCCGAGATCGACCTGGCCATGCGCTCCGAGCACAAGTCCACCTTCAAGGACCTGCTCGGCGGCCGCTTCGGCTTCCTGCCGATCGTCTGGATCGGCATCGGCCTCTCCGTCTTCCAGCAGCTCGTCGGCATCAACGTGATCTTCTACTACAGCTCCTCGCTGTGGCAGTCCGTCGGCATCGACCCGACCAGCTCGTTCTTCTACTCCTTCACCACGTCGATCATCAACATCATCGGCACGGTGATCGCGATGGTCTTCGTCGACCGGATCGGCCGCAAGCCGCTGGCCCTCATCGGCTCGGCCGGCATGGCCGTGTCGCTCGGCCTCTGCGCGTGGGCGTTCTCGTACAAGGAGGGCAGCGGCGACAACATCACGATCCCCGACACCCAGGGCACGATCGCACTCGTCGCCGCCCACTCCTTCGTGCTCTTCTTCGCCCTGTCCTGGGGCGTGGTGGTCTGGGTGCTGCTCGGCGAGATGTTCCCGAACCGCATCCGGGCCGCGGCGCTCGGTGTCGCCGCCGCGGCCCAGTGGATCGCCAACTGGGTCATCACGGTCACGTTCCCGACGCTCTCGGACTGGAACCTCGCCGGCGCCTACGTGATCTACACGTTCTTCGCCCTGCTCTCGATCCCCTTCATCCTCAAGTGGGTGCCGGAGACCAAGGGCAAGGCGCTGGAGGAGATGGGGTAACCACCCCCGCCACCACCCCTCTCCTCGATACTGCCCCGGCTCAGTCCTTGAGCCGGGGCAGTACCTGTTCGCACAGCAGGTGCAGGCTGCGCCAGCCCTCGTCCAGCGGCATCCCGCCGCACAGCGGGTGCAGGACCAGGTTCCCGGCCTCGCCCGCGCCCCGGGCGTACGCGACCGCCTCGTCCGGGGTGAGGATCCGGTACACGCCCTCCGCGCGCAGCTCCGCCACCGAGCGCGCGGCCGACCGTACGGCGCTGCGGATGTCCTTGGACTGCCAGGACGCGTACATGCCGGCCTCGTGCAGGAAGCGCTCGCCGTGCTCCGCCCAGACCCGGTCCGGATCCTCCGCGATGTGCAGCAGCGGGGTCTCGGCCGCCGGCATCATGCAGAAGCCCTCGGTGCCGTACTCCGCGAGCTTCGCGTTGTAGTACGCCTCCAGCTCCGGCAAGTGCGCGCTCGGGAAGAACGGCAGCCCCAGCCGGGCCGCGCGGCGGGCGGCCGCCTCGGAGCTGCCGCCGACCAGCAGCAGCGGGTGCGGCTGCGTGAACGGCGTCGGCGTGACCCGTACCGTGCGGCCGCGGAACTCGAAGGGCTCGCCGGTCCACGCCTTCAGCAGGGTCTCCAGCAGCTCGTCCTGGAGCCTGCCGCGCCGGCCCCACTCCACCCCGTGCTGCTCGTACTCCTCGGGCCGGTAGCCGATGCCCGCGACGGTCACCAGGCGGCCGCCGCTCAGCAGGTCCAGGACGGCGATGTCCTCGGCCACCTTCAGCGGGTCGTACAGCGGACCGATGATCGCCGAGACGGTGACGGCGATCCGGCGGGTGGCGCCGAAGACCGCGCCCGCGAAGGCGAAGGGGGAGGGCAGCCAGTTGTTGCCGGTGCCGTGGTGCTCCTCGGTCTGGATGGTGTCGATCCCGCGGTCGTCCGCGTACCGGGCCATCTCCAGGGCCGCCTTGTAGCGGGCGGAGAGGGACTCGGGGGTGCCGTTCGGGTCGACGAGATTGAACCGGGCCACGGTGATGGGCATGGAGGAGTCCCCCTTCGCCGGAGGTGGGTGGGCGGGCGAAGGGGGACGTTAGCTGACGCAGCGTCAGTTGGACAGGGATCCGGCGAGCGCGGGCTCCTCCGCCGCGTCCGGGGCCGGCGCCGCGGGGGACGTGCGCGGCAGGACGGCGTACAGCACGCCCGAGGTCACGATGCCGGCCACCCAGCCGAGGCCGTTGCGCCCGATCCAGGTGGTCGCGAGCGGCCCGCCGAACCAGTCCACCGAGGTGAACAGCAGCCCGACCGCCAGGGCGATGGCCCACGCGGTCATGGCCTGCCAGGCGAAACCGCCCTTGTACCAGTAGGCGCTGGTCCGCGTGGTGTCCAGCAGCGCGGCCCCGTCGTAGGTCCGGCGGCGCAGCATGTCCACGCCGAAGACGCCGATCCACGCCGAGAAGGCCACGGCCAGCAGCGTCAGGAAGGAGATGAAGGAGCCGAAGAAGCTCGTCGCGACCACCATCAGCAGGAAGCCGAAGACCAGGCTGATGGCCGCGTTGACGCTGACCGCCCACGCGCGCGGGACCTTGATACCGAGGGTCTGCGCGGTGAAGCCGGCCGAGTACATGGACATCGAGTTGATCAGCAGCATCCCGACGAGCGCGACGAGCAGGTACGGGACCGCGATCCAGGTCGGGAGCAGCTCGCCGATGAAGGACACCGGGTCCTGCGCGGTGGCCAGGTCCGGGGTGCCGACGGCCATGACCGCACCCATCAGGACCATCGGGAGCACGACGACGCCCGCGCCGCCGATCGTCGCGCCCACCAGCCCCTTGGAGGAGGCGGTGCGCGGCAGGTAGCGGGTGAAGTCGGGGCCCGAGGGAACCCAGCTGATGCCGCCGGCGGCGATGGTGCCGATGCCCGCGATCATCATCGCGGTGGAGCCGGCCGGCTTGCCGAGGACGGCGGACCAGTCGGTCGTGAAGAGCAGGTACCCGAGGACGAGCACGCTGAAGGCGCCGAAGAGGTACGTCGACCACGTGGAGCAGACGCGCAGCGCCTTGATGCCGAGGCCCGAGACCACGAAGGTGCAGCCCACGAAGAACAGCAGGGTGACCACGATGAGCGGGGTGTTGCTCTTGATCCCGAAGAGCAGGTCGAGCACGGTCAGCACGGCGTAGGCCCCGCTCACCGCGTTGATCGTCTCCCAGCCCCACCGGGCCACCCAGATCAGCGAGCCCGGGAAGAGGTTGCCGCGCTGGCCGAACACGGCCCGAGAGAGGGCCATGCCGGGAGCGCCGCCGCGCTTGCCGGCGATCGATATCAGGCCGACGATCCCGTACGAGACGACCGGCGCGGCGACCGCGACGACGAGCACCTGCCAGATGTTGAGCCTGTTGAAGATCACCAGGCCCGCGCCCATGGTCAGCAGCAGCACGCTGATGTTGGCGGCGACCCACGTGGGCACGAGGTCGCGGACCCGGCCGCCGCGCTCGTCGTCCGGGACGGGCTCCAGCCCGCGGGTCTCGATCGCGGTTTCGGTCGCGCCGTCGGTGGGCTCGGCAGGCATGCGGCTGCTCCGTGGGGGAGGGACGAGGGGAAGTCGTCCATCATCGTGGATTTGCCGCTAAAACCACAAACAGCGGCTTACGTCCCGGTGTGAACGCCCAGGGTCCGAGCTCCGGGCCGTCCGTGGCCGATACTGGTGAGGTTATGGACATCCTCATCCTTGCTGTAGTCATCGCCCTGGTCGCGGTCGGCGCGATCAGCGGGCTCGTGGTCAGCAGCCGCAAGAAGAAGCAGCTGCCGCCCCCGGCACCGCCCAGCACGCCGACCATCACTGCCCCGCCTGCCGAACCGCAGGTGGGGGAGGACGCCGTAGAGACGGCGGAAGAGCCGCGCCGCACGATCGAGGAGGTCGGGCTCCCGGAGGCGGAGGCCGCCCTCGCCACGCCGACCGCCGTCGAGGACCCGGTCGTGGAGGCTCCGCCCGCGCCCGAGATCGAGGTGCCCGAGCCCACCGCCGGCCGCCTGGTCCGGCTGCGCGCCCGCCTCGCCCGGTCGCAGAACTCCCTCGGCAAGGGGCTGCTCACGCTGCTCTCGCGGGAGCACCTCGACGAGGACACCTGGGAGGAGATCGAGGAGACCCTCCTCATCGCCGACGTGGGCGTCGTGCCCACCCAGGAGCTCGTCGACCGGCTCCGCGACCGGGTCAAGGTGCTCGGCACCCGCACCCCGGCGGACCTGCGCGCCCTGCTCAAGGAGGAGCTGCTGACCCTGGTCGGCACCGACTTCGACCGCGCCGTGAAGACCGAGAGCGGCGAGGACACGCCCGGCGTGATCATGGTCGTCGGTGTGAACGGCACCGGCAAGACCACCACCACAGGCAAGCTGGCCCGCGTGCTCGTCGCCGACGGCCGCAGCGTGGTGCTCGGCGCGGCCGACACCTTCCGTGCCGCCGCCGCCGACCAGCTCCAGACCTGGGGCGACCGGGTCGGCGCCCGTACCGTGCGCGGCCCCGAGGGCGGCGACCCCGCCTCGATCGCCTACGACGCGGTCAAGGAGGGCATCGCCGAGGGCGCCGACGTGGTGCTCATCGACACCGCCGGCCGCCTGCACACCAAGACCGGCCTCATGGACGAGCTCGGCAAGGTCAAGCGCGTCGTCGAGAAGCACGGTCCGCTGGACGAGATCCTGCTGGTCCTCGACGCCACCACCGGGCAGAACGGCCTGACCCAGGCCCGCGTCTTCGCCGAGGTCGTGGACATCACCGGCATCGTGCTGACCAAGCTCGACGGCACGGCCAAGGGCGGCATCGTCGTCGCCGTCCAGCGCGCACTGGGCGTCCCGGTCAAGCTCGTCGGGCTCGGCGAGGGCCCGGACGACCTGGCCCCCTTCGAGCCGGAGGCGTTCGTCGACGCCCTCATCGGCGACTGAGCGCGGTCTCCGCACACCACGGGTGCCCCCGGGTTCCGACCGGAACGCGGGGGCACCGGTGCGTGCGGGGCGCGACTAACCGCGCGAACGGTGGCAGATGTAGGCGAGGGTGCCCAGCAGCAGCCGGGCCTGCGGCGGGCCCCCGGCCGAGTCCAGCGCGGGCGGCCGCAGCCAGCCGACCTGGCCGAGGCCGGCCCGGTCCGAGGGCGGCGCCGTCACGTAGGCCCCGTGGCCCAGGGCCAGCAGGTCGAGGTCGGCGTCGTCCCAGCCCATCCGGTACAGCAGCTGCGGCAGCTCGGCCGCCGCGCCCGGGGCCACGAAGAACTGCGCGCGGCCGTCCGCGGTCACGATGACCGGGCCGAGCGGCAGACCCATCCGCTCCAGCCGTACCAGGGCCCGGCGCCCGGCCTCCTCGGAGACCTCGATGACGTCGAAGGTGCGGCCCACGGGGAGCAGTACCGCGGCGCCCGGGTAATCGCCCCACGCCTCGGTGACGTCGTCCAGGGTGGCCCCGGCCCCGACGGTGGGTGCGAAGGGGAGCGGATGGGCCCCGGGGGAGGCGCACTCCGCGTCCCCGCAGGAACAGTCGCGGGCGGGCGCCGCGGCGCGGGCGCCGGGGACCACGTCCCAGCCCCACAGCCCCGTGTACTCCGCCACCGCCGTGCACTCCGACGTCCGGCCGCGGCGCCGGGTGCCGGAACGGAACTCCCTGGTGCCGCGACTGCCGCCGATCGTGAAGCCCATGCCCATGCCCCCTCCAACGGGTCGGACGCGCCGGTGGTTACGACGCCCGTGGTGACGACGTCGGCCGAACCTGCGGACCGCGGTCCGCCGCGGGGTGCCCGCCGTGACTGCCCGGCGCACTCCTCGCCGCGCGCGCCCCGGGCGCACTCCAGTCCAACCGATCCGTTTCACCTCGGTGTCAAGTGAATCGTGCCTGGCCGGTGGCGAGTTCATTCGAAGGGGTGGCGAATGGTGGCGTTTCTGGAATCGACCTCGCCGCAGGGGTGATCGTAGGATTACTTTCGGTACACGAACCCCCAAGGCGTGCCCGTTCGTGGGTATGCCGGAGGCAATGCGTGAAGGACCTGTGAAGGTCCGTGGCGGCGCCCTGCGCCCCGGCCAGGGTTTCGTGTGGAAGAGGCTGAGCGGATGGGGGCGTTCCAGTGAGCGGCAACGGCGCAAGCGGAACGATCGAGGACGCTGCCGCGCGCAACGACCAGCTGACCTCGTGGTTCGTCCGCAGCGGGTGGTCCAAGGGCGAACTCGCCCGGCAGGTCAACCGCCGGGCCCGTCAGATGGGCGCCCACCACATCAGCACGGACACCTCCCGGGTGCGCCGCTGGCTGGACGGCGAACAGCCCCGCGAGCCCGTCCCGCGCATCCTGTCCGAGCTGTTCTCCGAGCGCTTCGGCTCCGTCGTCGCCATCGAGCAGCTCGGCCTGCGCACCGCCCACCAGACCCCGTCCGTCTCCGGGGTCGACCTGCCCTGGGCCGGCCCGCAGACCGTCGAGCTGCTCGGCGAGTTCTCCCGCAGCGACCTGATGCTGGCCCGCCGCGGCTTCCTCGGGACCTCGCTCGCCCTCTCCGCCGGCCCCGCCCTCATCGAGCCCATGCAGCGCTGGCTCGTACCGGCCCCGGCCGCCGACCCGGGACCGCGCGGGGCGGGGCCGACGGGGGCCCTCGGCGGCCACCGCCCGCCCCGGCTCTCCGAACCGGAACTCGACCTCCTCGACGCCACCACCGTGATGTTCCGCCAGTGGGACGCCCAGTGCGGGGGCGGGCTGCGCCGCAAGGCAGTCGTGGGCCAGCTCCACGAGGTCACCGACCTGCTCCAGGAGAACCACCCCGCCCCGGTCATGAAACGGCTCTTCAAGGTCGCCGCCGAGCTGGCCGAGCTGGCCGGCTGGATGAGCTACGACATCGGCCTGCACCCCACCGCGCAGAAGTACTTCGTCCTCGCCCTGCACGCCGCGAAGGAGGCCGGTGACAAGCCGCTCGGCTCGTACATCCTCTCCGGCATGAGCCGCCAGATGATCCACCTGGGCCGCCCCGAGGACGCCCTCGAACTCGTCCACCTCGCGCAGTACGGCAGCCGCGACTGCGCCGGCCCGCGCACCCAGGCCATGCTGTATGCGATGGAGGCCCGCGCGTACGCCAACATGGGACAGCCCAGCCGCTGCAAGCGGGCCGTGCGGATGGCCGAGGACACCTTCTCCGACGTCGCCTTCGGCGACGAGCCCGAGCCCGACTGGATCCGCTTCTTCTCCGAGGCCGAGCTGAACGGCGAGAACTCCCACTCGTACCGGGACCTCGCCTACGTGGCCGGGCGCAGCCCCATGTACGCCTCCCTCGCGGAACCCGTCATGGAACGGGCCGTCGAGCTCTTCGAGAAGGACGAGGAGCACCAGCGCTCCTACGCCCTCAACCTCATCGGCATGGCCACCGTCCACCTGCTCCAGCGCGAGCCCGAGCAGGCCGCGGCGCTCGTCGACCGCGCCCTCGACGTGGCGGGAAAGGTGCGGTCCGAACGGGTGAACACCCGCCTGCGCAAGACCGTCGACAGCGCCGCCCGTGAGTACGGCGACGTTGCCGAAGTGGTCCGGCTCACCGACCACCTCGCCTCCCGGCTCCCCGAAGCCGCGGAGGCCGTCTGACGGCCCCGGAGGCCGCCCCTCAGGCCCCGGCCGCGGCAGGCACCCCGTGAAGCCCGATCAGGCTCCCCCAGCCAGGACGTCCGGGTCACCGCCGCGGCCGGTTGCACCACCCGCCCAGTTCATTGAGGCGTAACACGCCCGACCTCTTCGTCATCGGCGCGAAACACCCAGCGGCGCCGCCGGAAACCGGCCTGCGCGAATCTCATGGCCAATAACCGGCCAGTTCCCAATGCCGCCGCTCAGGATTTCACGATCGCCCGCACGCGAACGTACCGACGACGAGGAGACGCCGATGGCATCAGCCATCACGACCCTCGCGGCAGACGCCCCGACGCTGTCTGCCGCGAACACCGGGTTCATGCTCATCTGCTCCGCCCTGGTCATGCTGATGACCCCGGGACTCGCCTTCTTCTACGGAGGCATGGTCCGCGTCAAGAGCAGCCTCAACATGCTGATGATGAGCTTCATCAGCCTGGGGATCGTCACGATCCTCTGGGTCCTCTACGGCTTCAGCCTCGCCTTCGGCACCGACTCCGGCTCCCTCATCGGCTGGAACTCCGACTACGTCGGCCTCAGCGGCATCGGGATCACCGAGCTGTGGGACGGCTACACCATCCCGGTCTACGTCTTCGCCGTCTTCCAGCTGATGTTCGCCGTCATCACCCCGGCCCTGATCAGCGGCGCCCTCGCCGACCGCGTGAAGTTCAGCGCCTGGGCCCTGTTCACCGTCCTGTGGGTCACCGTCGTCTACTTCCCCGTCGCCCACTGGGTCTGGGGAGCCGGCGGCTGGCTCTTCGAGCTCGGCGTCATCGACTTCGCGGGCGGCACCGCCGTCCACATCAACGCCGGCGCCGCCGCCCTCGGCGTGATCCTGGTCATCGGCAAGCGCGTCGGCTTCAAGAAGGACCCGATGCGGCCGCACAGCCTGCCCCTCGTGATGCTCGGCGCCGGTCTGCTCTGGTTCGGCTGGTTCGGCTTCAACGCGGGCTCCTGGCTCGGCAACGACGACGGCGTCGGCGCGGTCATGTTCGTCAACACCCAGGTCGCCACCGCCGCCGCCATGCTCGCCTGGCTCGGCTACGAGAAGCTGCGCCACGGCTCCTTCACCACCCTCGGCGCCGCCTCCGGCGCGGTCGCCGGCCTCGTCGCCATCACCCCCGCCGGCGGTGCGGTCAGCCCGCTCGGGGCCATCGCGGTCGGCGCCATCGCCGGTGTGCTCTGCGCCATGGCGGTCGGCCTCAAGTACAAGTTCGGCTACGACGACTCCCTCGACGTGGTCGGCGTCCACCTCGTCGGCGGTGTCGTCGGTTCCCTCCTCGTCGGACTCTTCGCCACCGGCGGGGTCCAGTCCGACGTGGCCGGCCTCTTCTACGGCGGCGGCCTCGAACAGCTCGGCAAGCAGGCCATCGGAGTCTTCTCCGTCCTCGCCTACTCTCTGGTGGCGTCCGCGCTGCTCGCCTTCCTCCTCGACAAGACGATCGGGATGCGGGTCAGTGAGGACGTCGAGGTCGCCGGCATCGACCAGGTCGAGCACGCCGAGACCGCCTACGACTTCAGCGGAGCCGGTGGCGGAGCAGCCTCGCGCAGCACCGCCGCACCCACCCCCTCCGCCGAGAGCAAGAAGGTTGACGCATGAAGCTGATCACCGCGATCGTCAAGCCGCACAAGCTGGACGAGATCAAGGAAGCCCTCCAGACCTTCGGGGTGCAGGGCCTCACGGTCACCGAGGCCAGCGGCTACGGCCGCCAGCGCGGTCACACCGAGGTCTACCGCGGTGCCGAGTACCAGGTGGACCTCGTCCCCAAGATCCGCATCGAGGTGCTGGTCGACGACTCCGACGCCGAGGAACTGATCCGCGTCATCGTGAGCGCGGCGGCCACCGGCAAGATCGGTGACGGCAAGGTGTGGAGCGTCCCCGTGGACTCGGTCGTACGGGTCCGCACCGGCGAGCGCGGCGCTGACGCGCTCTAGGTGACGGGAGCTTCTGGGTGACGAGCGTCGAAGAGACCACGGACAACACGGCCGACTCGGGACCCAGCGGATACGCCGCGGCCCGGCTGCGACTCCTCCAGGAGGAGTCGCGGTCCGGGCCTTCGCGGCGTTCCGCCCTGTCCGGGCTGACCGACGACTGGCTGAACGCCCTGTTCACGGCCGCCGTACGGGAGACCGGCGTCCGCGGCGCCACCCTGGTGGCCGTCGGCGGCTACGGGCGGGGCGAACTCTCCCCGCGCAGCGACCTCGACCTGGTGCTGCTGCACGACGGCAAGGCGGAGCCGCGTGCCCTGAGCGCGCTGGCCGACCGCGTCTGGTACCCGGTGTGGGACCTCGGCCTCGCCCTCGACCACTCGGTACGGACCCCGGGCGAGGCCCGCAAGACCGCCGCCGAGGACCTCAAGGTGCAGTTGGGCCTGCTCGACGCCCGGACCGTCGCCGGTGACGCCGGACTCCTCGCCGGCCTGCGGACCTCCGTCCTGGCCGACTGGCGCAACCAGGCCGCCAAACGGCTCCCACAACTGCACTCCCTGTGCCGCGAGCGGGCCGAGCGCGCCGGAGAGCTCCGCTTCCTGCTCGAACCCGACCTCAAGGAGGCCCGCGGCGGGCTCCGCGACGTCACCGCGCTGCGGGCGGTCGCGGCGTCCTGGCTGGCCGACGCCCCGCGCGACGGCCTCGCCGACGCCCGGCGGCGGCTCCTCGACGCGCGCGACGCCCTGCACCTTGTGACCGGCCGGGCCACCGACCGGCTCTCGCTCCAGGAACAGGACCAGGTCGCGGCGCAGCTCGGGCTGCTCGACGCGGACGCCCTGCTCCGCGAGGTGTACGAGGCCGCGCGCGTCGTCGCGTACGCCGGTGACGTGACCTGGCGGGAGGTCGGACGGGTGCTGCGGGCGCGCGCGGCCCGGCCCCGGCTGCGCGGGCTGCTGGGCGCCCGGGCCGCCGCGGCCGCCGCGCGGGCACCGCTGGCCGAGGGCGTGGTGGAGTCCGACGGCGAGGCCGTACTGGCCCTGGCCGCGCGCCCCGACCGCGATCCCGTCCTGCCCCTGCGGTTCGCCGCGGCCGCCGCGCAGGCGGGTCTCCCCGTATCGCTGCACGCCGTGCGCAGGCTGGCCGCGCAGGGCAAACCTCTCCCGGTGCCCTGGCCGGCCGAGGCGCGCGAGCAGCTGGTGACACTCCTCGGCGCGGGGGAGCCCACCGTGGCCGTGTGGGAGGCCCTGGAGGCCGAAGGCCTGATCACACGGCTGCTCCCCGACTGGGAGCGGGTGCGGTGCCGCCCGCAGCGCAACCCCGTCCACACCTGGACGGTGGACCGCCACCTCATCGAGACGGCGGTCCGCGCCTCGGCCCTCACCCGCCGGGTCGGCCGCCCCGACCTCCTGCTCATGGCCGCCCTCCTGCACGACATCGGCAAGGGCTGGCCGGGCGACCACTCGGTGGCCGGCGAGACGATCGCCCGCGACGTCGCGGCCCGCGTCGGCTTCGACGCGCAGGACGCCGCGGTGCTGGGGGCGCTCGTACGGCACCACCTGCTGCTGATCGACACCGCGACCCGGCGCGACCTGGACGACCCGGCCACGGTCCGCTCGGTCGCCGACGCCGTGGGGTCGGTGGGCACGCTGGAGATACTGCACGCCCTGACGGAGGCGGACGCCCTGGCCACCGGGCCCGCCGCGTGGAGCGCCTGGCGGGGATCGCTGGTGGCGGACCTCGTCGCGCGGGTCGCCGCCCTGCTGCGCGGCACGGCCCCGGCCGTGCGGGAGGCGGAGATCCCGACCACGGAACAGGAACGCCTGGCGGTGGAGGCCCTGCGCACCCGCGAGCCGGTGCTCGCGCTCCACGTCCGCCAGGAGGAGGACGCGGTCGGCGGGGAACTCGTCGTGGCCGTTCCCGACCAGCCGGGGGTCCTCCCGGCGGTGGCCGGGGTGCTGGCCCTGCACCGGCTCACCGTACGGGCGGCGGACCTGCGCTCCACGGAGCTGCCGGACCAGCTGGGCGAGGTCCTGGTGCTGCGGTGGCGGGTGGCGGCGGAGTACGGGGCACTGCCCCAGGCCGCGCGGCTGCGCAGCGACCTGGTCCGGGCCCTGGACGGCTCGCTGGACGTCCCGGCGAAGCTGGCGGACCGCGAGGCGGCGTACCCGCGCCGGCGCGGGGTGACCCCGCCGCCGCCCCGGGTCACGGTCGTCCCGGACGTCTCCTCCCTGGCCACGGTCCTGGAGGTGCGCGCGCCGGATGCCGTCGGCCTGCTGCACCGGATCGGGCGGGCGCTGGAGTCGGCGGGCGTCAGGGTCCGGAGCGCGCACGTCTCGACGCTGGGCGCCAACGCCGTGGACACGCTGTACGTGACCGATGCGGAGGGCAAGCCCCTGGACCGGCGGGAGGCGGCCACCCTGGCCGGGTCGGTGGAGGTGGCCCTGTCCTAGCCTGCGGCGCCATTGCCGGAGTCCGTGGGAACCCGCGGGCTCCCACGGACTCCGTCCGGTGGACCCCCGCTCTTCAAAAAAAGCCGGAGGGGCTGGATCTTCCGGCCCCTCCGGTCCTCGAGCCGCGCTGGGCAGGCCGGCACCGGCCGAATCCGGCCCCGCCGGCGGTTCACGCGCAGCGGCGGGCGAAGACCGGGGACGGACCGCCGGGTCCATCACGTGGTACGGCCGGATACCCTGGGGGACGACCACAACGCCCCCGACCCGAGGAATCGCGACCACCGTGTTCGATACGCTCTCCGACCGCTTGGCGAATACCTTCAAGGGCCTGCGCGGCAAAGGCCGGCTGTCCGAGGCTGACATCGACTCCGCGGCCCGGGAAATCCGTATCGCCCTCCTCGAGGCCGACGTCGCCCTCCCGGTCGTCCGCTCCTTCATCGCGAACGTCAAGGAGAGGGCCCGCGGCGAGGAGGTCAGCAAGGCGCTGAACCCCGGCCAGCAGGTCCTGAAGATCGTCAACGACGAGCTCGTCACGATCCTCGGCGGCGAGACCCGACGGCTGCGCTTCGCCAAGACCGCCCCCACCGTGATCATGCTGGCCGGTCTCCAGGGTGCCGGTAAGACCACCCTCGCCGGAAAGCTCGGCCTCTGGCTCAAGGGACAGGGCCACACCCCGCTCCTCGTCGCCTGCGACCTCCAGCGCCCCAACGCCGTCAACCAGCTGTCCGTCGTCGCCGACCGCGCGGGCGTGGCCTTCTACGGCCCCCAGCCGGGCAACGGCGTCGGTGACCCGGTCCAGGTCGCCAAGGACTCCATCGAGCACGCGCGGACCAAGCAGCACGACATCGTCATCGTCGACACCGCCGGCCGTCTCGGCATCGACCAGGAGCTGATGCAGCAGGCCGCGGACATCCGCGACGCCGTCAGCCCCGACGAGATCCTCTTCGTCGTCGACGCCATGATCGGTCAGGACGCGGTCAACACCGCCGAGGCCTTCCGCGACGGCGTCGGCTTCGACGGCGTCGTGCTCTCGAAGCTCGACGGCGACGCCCGCGGTGGTGCAGCGCTCTCCATCGCGCACGTCACCGGCAAGCAGATCATGTTCGCCTCGAACGGCGAGAAGCTCGACGAGTTCGACGCGTTCCACCCCGACCGCATGGCGGGCCGGATCCTCGACATGGGTGACATGCTCACCCTGATCGAGCAGGCCGAGAAGACCTTCAGCCAGGCCGAAGCCGAGAAGATGGCGGCCAAGCTGCAGAAGGGCCCCAAGGAGTTCACGCTCGACGACTTCCTGGCCCAGATGGAGCAGGTCCGCAAGATGGGCTCCATCTCCAAGCTGCTCGGCATGCTGCCAGGCATGGGGCAGATCAAGGACCAGATCAACAACATCGACGAGCGCGACGTGGACCGCACCGCCGCGATCATCAAGTCGATGACCCCGGCCGAGCGCCAGGACCCGACGATCATCAACGGCTCGCGCCGTGCCCGTATCGCCAAGGGTTCCGGCACCGAGGTCAGCGCCGTCAAGTCGCTCGTCGAGCGGTTCTTCGACGCCCGCAAGATGATGTCGCGCATGGCCCAGGGCGGCGGCATGCCGGGCATGCCCGGCATCCCCGGGATGGGCGGCGGCCCCGGCCGGCAGAAGAAGCAGGTCAAGCAGGCCAAGGGCAAGCGCAAGAGCGGCAACCCGATGAAGCGCAAGGAAGAGGAGGCCGCAGCAGCGGCCCGCCGCGAGCAGGGTCCGCAGGCCGTCGAGCCTGCGGCCGGCGGCAGCCCGTTCGGCCTTCCCGCCGGCGGCGGCCAGCCGGGCCAGGACTTCGACCTTCCGGACGAGTTCAAGAAGTTCATGAAGTAGTACCCGCGCAGGCAGGCAGCGGAGGGCCCCGGTCGTGATCCCACGGCCGGGGCCTTCCGTCTCCTGCGGGGCAACAGGTCGATTTGTCGCTTATCGTCGGCCGGGAGGATGGCAGAAGGAGGCGCCCCGTGCCCAGCCCCACCCCCGTAC
>NZ_JARAYQ010000193.1:0-17075 GCF_033794505.1 Streptomyces sp. MB09-01
GAACCGGCCGCACCCGCTACGCGGTCCCGGCCCACAGCGTGACGGTCCTGCCCGCTCCGGCGGGCAGGCCGGCCGGAGCGGGCAGGACCGTCACGCTGTGGGCCGGGACCGCGTAGCGGGTGCGGCCGGTTCCTCCGGTCTCGCGCGGACGGGAGGTTCGAAGGACGTCGACGGTGATCCGTCCCGTGGGGCTGAAGCTCTGGACGACGCCTTCCACCATCTCGGTCGAGTGGGCGCTGCGGCCCCACTTGCGGGGGAAGAGGACGTGGGCGTGGTGCGTGATCGGGGTTCCTCGCCAGTCGAGCATCAAGGCCATGGGTTACCTCCTGTGTGTTCGGGTCGGGCGGGGTGCCAGTCCCCGCCCGGGGTGCGGGGGTGGGGCGGCGAGCCCCACCCCCGCGGGTGGTTGTCCGCTCAGGAGAGGCGGACGTGCATCAGCAGGTGCTTGTAGCCCTGGCCAGCCATCTCGGGGCCGTCGGTGAAGAGTCCGGGCTTGCTGATCTGCCCGTTCTTCGTCTCGCCCAGGTGCAGGGTGATGGTGTCGCCGGTGAACGTGCCGAGCGCGTCCAGCAGGAAGCCCGGGTTGAAGGCGGCGAGGCCGCCGCGCAGGCCTTCGCCGGTGCCGTGGGTGATGGTCGTCGGGATGGACATGCCCTTGGTTCGGGCCTCGCCTTCGGCTGTGTCCAGACGGGGGGCGAGCGTGAGGTTTCCGTCGGTGTCCCAGGCGAACATCACGGGGATGTTCTTGAGCCCCTTGGCGTTCAGGACGGCCTGGCACTTCTTGACGGCCCGGACGGTCGTGGCGCGGTCGAGCCGGACCGACGTTTCGCACGTCTTGGGGAACAGCGACTTGTACTTGGGGAGGCTGCCGTCCAGTGAGCGCATCGTGATGGTGATGGCGTCCAGCGACAGCGTGGCGCGGGGAGTGGGCCAGGTGGCCACGGGGTCCCCTTCGGCGTGGTTGTCTTCGAGGATGCCGATGCCCACGGGCCCGTCGTGGCTCTTCAGCCGCTTGGCCAGGGCGGAGAGGGTGTCGGCAGGGATGAGCGCGGCCAGCGGCTTCTCCGGCGGCTGCACGGTGGCGGTGACGGGGACTTCCGCAACGGCGAAGCGGTAGCGGTCCGTGGCCACCATGGTGAGCGTCTCACCGTCCAGCGTCACCTGGATGCCGTTGAGTACGGGCAGTGTCCAGTCGCGGCACGCTGCGGGCAGGACCCTGTTGAGCTGGGCGAGGAAGGTCTGCGCGTCCATGGTGGCCATGGCGGGCACGGCTTCCAGCGGCTGGGTGTACTCGTGGATGTCGTGCGTGGTGATGGGCACCGTGAGGTGCTCGGTGGCCAGCAGGTCTCCGGCGAGCGAGACGCGGGTCTGGGCCGCGACGGCCTTGGTCTCCCCGGCGACCATGGCCGCGAGCGTCTTCTTCAGCTCCGGGAAGTCGAGGAGCGAGGAGCCCTTCCCGGCGGGCGTGGCGGCCGGGACCATGACCGACACGGCGGTGTCGAAGTCGTAGGCGCTGAAGGCGATGCGGTTGCCGCCGGTCTCGATCAGCACACCGCGCTGAGCGGGCGGCTGCGCCTTCGGGGCAATTCCGAATTCAGCGAAATTCAGAGCGTCGATGATCTCAGCGTGAATTCCCGCGAAGTTCGCGGACGGCTTTACGGGCTCCTTTTCCTCCTTCTTTGCTGCGGTGGAGGTAGCGACCTGCGTTTCGGACGTGGTCATGGCTCTCCCTGGAGAGTGAGATGTGGATTCGGCTTGTTGACCGGCTGCCACCGCCGACCAACAAGACAACTATACCATGCATCACTCACAATCAGGGCTGGTCAGACGCTCCAATCGGCCCAAACTTCAACGGAATCGAGGAGTTGGGCGGCCACGGTCCGTCCCGGGACGCGAAGGAGCCGGCGGCCTTGCGGCCGCGCCCACGGCGCCGCTGCGTCGTTGGACGGGTATGACCAGCAGCACGGAGCAGATCCCGGCGAAACGGCCGCCCTGGATCTGATGCGCGGGTATCTCGCCGCGGACCCGGACGCCATCGCGGCCGTTGCGGCGGCGGGCGCCGTGTGCCCGACCACGGCCGCCTACCGCCCCCGCTCCTGCTGGACGCAGTCGTCAGGGATTCTTCTCGGCCTCGCGGGCCGCAAGGTTCTGTCGAACGGTGCGTTCCAGTCCGCTGCCGGGACGGTAGTACACGTGCCGTGTGGCTGCGAGGATCTGCAGTTTGTTCATGACGTCTCTGCCCTCGTCGAGTAGCACGCCCTGGGCGTGTTCGCGGCCGAGGGTCAGCAGATGCTTGGGACCGAGCGGGATCACCATGGTGGTCGCGTTGCCGAGCGCCACTCCGTAGATCCGAGTTCCTTGGTCCATCCGAAGGGTCTGGGCCGGGGTGTCTCCTATGAGCAGTTCTCCGGATACAGGAGTGTGGATCTCCAGGCCAGCGGCGGCTATGCGGTCGCTGACCTTCTTGAACATCTCTTCCATGCGGATGCGCAGCAGGGCGCCGCTCTCGAAGAGTTCGTCCGTCGGACGCAGCAGTTCGTCGGTGATGTGTTCCAGCCCTTGCCCACCTGTCAGGTGGAGGCCAAACTCCTGCAGTGCTGCGGCCCGGATGAGCTCCTGGCCTGAGGTAAGGAACCAGTGCCTGCTGTGTGCACGAAAGTCGTTGTAAATCCGCGCGAATGCGTCTCTGTAGAAGTACGAACGTACCCAGTGCAGCGCGATGAGGTCACGGAGGACAGGAAGGTGCTCGGGCTCGTCGAAGAGCCTGCCGGCATCGAGGGAGGTAAACGCGCGGGGCAGGTTCTGTTCGGTGCGGGCCCAGATGGCTTCCAGGGTTCCAGAGGCGAAGGGCACGAAGTCTTGCACCCAGCCGCATCCGGCCGGCCCCTTCAGCTTGTGCGGCTGGTGGGGATGGCGGAGGTCGAACGGGTAGAGCTGGGGACCTGCTCCGCGTGAACCGGGGGCGGTGAACCGCTTGAGGAGAACTCGGGACACGAGGTGCTGGCGATGCACGGGCCGCCCCGGCGTGTGTTCCAACTCCCGGACCCGGGACCAGAAGGGGTCCGAGGCCGTGCCCCGTGCGTCTGGACTTCTCACCATGCCACAAGAGTCCCAGAGGCGACCGACAGCGGAAACGGAATTCAATGGCCGTCAGGTCCGCACGGGGTCGCGGCGGCACAGCCCACGTCGTCGGTACGACGATGACGATGCAGGCTGTGCAGCCCCGACGTGGCCTCACTCGGTATAGACGATCTGCAGGCCGTACACGCGCCCGTCCACTACGTACCCCGGTGCCATGAGAAAGGAAGCCACCGCATGCGGACTGCAAGCAGGCCACGCCTCCTGGCGTTCGGGCGCGAGCCGCCTTCCTACCGTGAAGCTGAAATCCCACTCGTGACGCAGTCCGGCGGCCCGAATGTCGGCCGCCAACTGGGAGACCTGCGCGTGAAGGGACTGCAGCGACGCCTCGATGTATCCGTCGGGGTCCACGAATCCGAGGGTCCTCATGATGCTGCGGGGGGTAGCGGGGATCTCGGCGAAGAGAAGCGGGCTCAGCTGCCCCACGAGGTAGGGCGCCCTTTGGGGTCGGTTCTTCGCCCACAGCTCACCGCATCGCTCGGCGTAGCGGCGGGCAAACGGGTGAATGTCCTGTTCGATGAGCCTCTTCGTACGCTGAGCAAGGGCTTGGTGATCGCTGTGCTGAGGTCCCGCTAGATCTGTACGGCTATTCATGGAGGCCGCGAGTACCGTGCTCAGCTGCCGTTCGAGGCGATCGATGCGCCGGCGTAGCTCGGTGTGCTCACGTTCCCCGGCCGCTCGCCCCTTTTCCAGTTGGCTGATTCTCTCGTGGGCCTGCTCCAGCAGAACTCTGCAGTCGGGCTCTGCCCACTGTGGCCACGACGCGGGTTGTTGGTGAGGGTGGCTGAACACCGTGGCTCCCGACTTAGTAGTTGGAGTGGAAGCGGACTTGTGCAGCCACGGGCTCCCCACCTTGGATGAGTTCGGCGCGCACCTTGATCTCGGTCTCCCCGAACTTCATGTAGAGCCGGGCGCCACGTTCCTTGCGAGGGAATCGCATCACCGGAGCGAGGTCCACGATCGCGACGGCCAGCTTGTCGCAGCCAGCATCTGTGACGTAGCGGGGGTCGGCTTCGGACGTGGCGAAGATGCGGAAGGCGAGCTTGTCAGCCGTGTCGGTGAGCGGGACATATTCGTGCGCTACCTCGGCGTCCGAAGGCACGGATTCACCGGACCGGACGAAGATCGAGAAGCGGTCTCGGCAGAAGTTTTTGCCTTCATCGGTGATGAAGCGCTTGTTCTCGGGGTCCACGCCTTCTTCGAAGGGCTCACTGGACTGGGCACCGTAGGTGAATCGGCTACGGCGGGCCCGGGTTTGAGGGTCGTAGCAGAAGTGGACGGCGCCGTACAGGACGGCGATGTCGGGGTTGGGAGGGACCAGAATCGTGGTCCGCTCCCCGAAGCGCTCTTTGACTGCCTGCTGGAGGTACGGAGAGTTGCTGAACCCGCCGACGAGCACGATGACGTCGGGGGCGGTGTTCTCACCACGGCTGGCGTCCATCTCTGCCAGCTGCGTTTCGATGAGGGCCAAGGTGCCCGGGACGACTGTGTCGAAGAGAGCATGGAGCTGAACAGGGGTGAGGACGATCGAGTCGTCGACCTTGTTCTGACGCCTGGCCAGGCGCTTGCGGCCCTCAAGGCCGAGGAGGCGGTCGATAGCGGTCGGGAGGAGAAGTTCGACGTCCTTCTCGTGGTCAAGCTTGACGCTTGCCTTCGCGCGTTCCCACTGATCCATGAGGTTGACCAGAGCATCGGGGCATTCCTGACGGATCGCTTCGAGGGCGTCAGGGCCGCCCAGGCGCTCGACGAGGTAGTCGTTCTCAAGCTTGCGGTTCAGGAAGTCGGAGCCTAGGCGGTCGCCGAGCGCGCGGCCGATCTCGGTCATCTTGCCGTCGGCGTCGTTCTGATAGGCGGTGATGTCGACGGTGCCTCCTCCGCAGTCGACGACCATGAAGCGGGCCCCCGACTCCATGAGTCGGCTGTTGCCTCCCGTCAGGCGTGCGTAGTGAGCGGCAGCCTCGGGTTCGAGGGAGAGCAGCACTCGCCCGTCCTCCCCAGGCAGGCCTGCGTTCTTGAGGATGTCCCGGATGATCGACTTCTGGTAGTCCGACCAGCAGGCCGGGACAGTGACCGTCCAGCGGATGTCGTCCTCGTCGTAACCGCTGGCCATGATTTGCTTCAGGGCCTTGTCGACGACCTGCCGCAGCAGGAGAGTCAGCAGGAAAGCCGTCCGCCGGTCGGAGAGCGGGCCACCCTGAGGTGCCCAGGGCGGGGCAAGATCGTCCGCCTCCTCGGTATCTGGCGTGCTGTCGCCTTCTTCAGACGGCATTGATTGGCTTGTCGCTTCGGTACTGGGCTGGGCTCCGAGGTCCATCTTGAAGCCGCTGTGGTACTTCGCTCCGGTATGCCTCAGTGTGGCGCCCTGCGTCTGCCAGGTCCTCAGGGCGTCGTAGCCCCAGGCGATGAGGTTGTCGTTCGCGTCCAGGAGGAGGGCGGAGAGGTTCTTGGCCGTCGGGACAGGTGCCGATTCCCACTGGTTGAAGAAATGGATCTTTCGAACTTGAGGGTCGTCATTGTCTGCGGAGACGGCAGAGAAGCCGAAGCCGATTCCGTGAGTGCCCAGATCGATCGCAGCAACGATTCGTGGTTCGAACACGGTGGATCCTTTCCGTGAGCCCGTTGGTGTCGAAGACCGTCGATTCGTGCTTGCGGTCGGCAACGGGCCGGTGAGGCCTAGTTCTTCCAGACCCGGTCCCGCTGGATCAATGCCGCTGCTGACGGGAGGGGCGCGATCCACTCGGAGGTAGCAACCTCGCTGTGCAGTTCCGCACACCCCCTGTGCAAATCTGCACACTCGCCCGGACGACTCACAGTTCTCGGCGAGGGGGGGCGGTGCGAAGCGTCCTACTCTTCGCACATGAATGACGACCACCCACGCCCAGCGGGGCCGGAAGTACCAATGCGCGTGGTCATCGCGGTACCGCCCCCGCGCGTGGCCCTGGATGCCGCTCTGGCCAGGGAGAAGCTCAGGGAGTACCGGGTCGTATGCGAGAGCAGGAACTCTCTCATCCATGCGGCGAAGCAAGCGGGCCTGAGCGAGGTAGAGATCGCCGAGCTGTCCGGGCACTCCCGTAATACCGTGCGCGCTGTACTCAAGCAGAGCGCATAGCGTCACCTCCTGGGCAGCCGGCGGTGCGGGGCATATCCCGTACTGCTTTCGGTAGATCCCGGTGCGCGTGCGCCCGGGGCACGACAGCCTGTGGTCGCGGGCCGGCCGACCGCGTACTCGCCGGGGAAGGGTTGATCGTCATGGACAGGGTGCTCAAGGCGTTGAGGGCCGCGCACGAGGGGATGGTGGGCGTGCTGCTCGCCGACGGTACCGAGCCGGGCCCGGTCTACTTCGACGTCGGCAGCGGCCCGAACATGCCTTCATCATGTGAGTGGCATGCCTACGACGGCCGACGCGGCCGCCCCCGGGCCGCGGTCCTGCGGGGCACCTGCTCGTGCGGGTGGCGGGGCGCGGCCGAGTACCCCCTCGACTGGGCCATCCTCCCCGGCGACCAGCCACTGCGGGAGGCGGATGTGGACCTGTCCGGGCCGATCGCGGACTACGAGGCGCACCTATCGGTGATCCGCGACGGTTCCGTGCCGCTACCCGCTGAACTGACCGAGCTCCTTGCCGAACTCGTCCGCCGCCTCGACGTCCTGGTTGTCGAAGAGCCGCTGGTCGTGCTCACGCGCGCACGGTGGCCAACTCGGCCACGCCTCACGGGATCAAAGTAGGGAAAAGTGCTACAGGCACCCCCGCCTCGGCGTAGCCTGCGGGAATCACCGCAGGTGGGCCGGGGCGGCCTGTAGTGCGGCGGAGGTGTCATGGGTGGGGACCCGCGTGTGTCAGCAACGGTGGGCGATCATGGGCGAACGGGGGTGCCTGATCCGTACGGTGAGCAGGCTCTACTGACCCCCGGCATGGCGAAAGGCTATGACGCCGTGCCTAGCGAGGAACGGCAGCGGCTGCGGCGATATCTCGAAGAGGTGGTCGCCGCCCGTCGCGCACCGGTGCACACCACCGTCGCCTTTAACGCCGTGTACTTCGGGTACGACCTCAACGGCGACGGCTACGGTGGCAGCCCGCTCCGCCTCGACGACTTCCCCGTCATCTCCCTCGGCGAATGCGCTCCTGCGCTACCGGTCGGTGCCATGGTGTGTGTGGCCACGGGATCGGACCCGCTCTACGCAGAGATTGTCCACCGCGAGGGCGCGCACCCGGAGATCGGGCCGCTCGGGGATGTCCCGGCATGGGTGTCCGGGGCGCCTGCCGGCGCCGAGGGCCCGGGCAGGCCCGCGGGTGGCTTCGCTCTCCGCCGCCGTGAGCTCTTGGTCCCGGATCTCGATGCCTTCGGCCCGGCCCTGCGCCTGTCACAGACCCAGCTCCGACGCCTGCGCACGCGCCGGCGTCGGCTCAACGAGGACGGGCATGTCATCGTCGACGTCACCTACTCGTCCCCTGAAGCAGCTCGGCAGGACGACGTATCGGCCTACGCGGACCACCTCCTGACCACCGCGCGCGAGCAGCTGCTCAGCCCCTTCGTGCCCGTGTCCCTCGCCGAACTCGTGGGCGGCACGGACGAGGATCTGCTGCGGGCAGGACTGCTCGGCCTGCTCGACACGGTGCGGGCCGTCCTCCTCTCCAGCGCCTCGCTGCGCACATGGGGCCACTACGCCGTGACCCGGGCCTCCCTCGCGGAGTGCTGGGGAGATACCGGCCCGCTGGGCGGCGACGACCTCAGGTCTCTCGCGGCCGCGATAGAACACGCGGCGACGCCGGCGAGGCGGCGCCACGGCCTTACCACGTCGGTCACGGCGTACACGGCAGTTGGACCGCGGCTGCGCCAGGTGCCCGGCGCGGGGGGACTGCTCGCGGGAGTGGGGTACGCCGCGGCGGTGTGCCGGGCGAACTTGACGCTCGCCGATGTCGTCCGAGGGGACAGCGAGCAGGGTCTGTTCGAGAACGGCTGCCGTGTCACGCTCGACGACGCCTTTGAAAGCGGTGGTATCTGGAGGTCGCTTTATCCCGGCGGGTCAGAACTTGCCGGTGACCCTCTGACACCGACAGGGCGTGGCTGGGCATCGACGCTCCCCACAGCGCTGGAGCAGCAAGATGGGACGGAGCCGGAAGCGGACGTCGACCCGGTCGATCAGCCCTTGGCCGACGCCACTGACCTCGGCGACTCGGAACTCCTTCGGGACGATGCCGAGGAGGTCGTGTGGCGCTCGCCCCTGCGGCTTGCCCACCTCATGGACGGCTGGTTCCCGTTGCACCCGCACGTCCTGAGCGAACTTCGCCGGTCGCACGGTCCGAGCCTCAGGGCACGCTTGGAACTCGACCACGCCGGCCGGACTGGGAACGCGCAGCGGGCGGGGCAGGACGTCACTGCCGAGCTCGGTGGCGCATCGGGCCGGCTGACGGGCATTGTCTGGCCCGACGACTTCTTTCCCGGCGTGTTCCTGGAGCTGTGCTGGCCTCGCGGTGGGACGGTGATCCGGGCGGCCACGATGCGGCTCAAGGAGACGCTGCAGGTCGACGAACGTGTGATCGGGCACTGCTACGACCCCCGCGTCCTGACCAGGGAGGACGCCCCGGGCAGCCACCGCCATGGCGACAGCGCGCTCGGTCTGGGCCCGCGGGAGCTGGTGATGCGCGCCGTGCGCCGCTGCGGGCTGCTGACTCTGGACGGCCATGCGCTGCTGGACCGCTCCGTCCTGCCGAACGCGGCCTACGGGCGCCAGCCGGCGCGATTGCAGGCAGCTGTCCTGGAAGCGGCGGTGGCGGAACTCCTGGCGGAGCGACGCCTGGAGTCCGCCCTGGGCAGCCGGGACGCCTGGGGCCAGCCGCACTACCCGGCCCGCGACGGACAGCCCGGCATCCCGCTCATCGGCTATCGCCCTTTGCGGCGGCGGGTGATACGTCCGTGGGGTGATGCGGAACCGGAGGGTTCTGGGCTTGTGCCCCTCCAGTTCGTCGCCGGCCACCTGCGGCGCCTTCGGCCGGGTTGCTCGCCCAGTCCAGTGCAGCGAGCGGCGTTCCGCGACTACTGCCGCAGGCTCGGCAAGGCGGACGGCTGGGAACTTCCTTACGGCTACACGTTCGTCACTGAGCACATCCGCGGCCGCTGAGCGGCGCATGCACGCGTCCCGGCCGTACCCCGCTCTCTCCATCCATTTCGGCTCGGCGTCAGGCGAGCCGATCCTGCACCACCAGCCGTAGAAACGGAGTAGGCGTACATGCACGACCGCTACAACGTCATGACGGGGCAGCCGCTGTCGCCGCCGGCCGTCTCAGCCAAGGACCTCGAAGGATTGGCCGCTGCGCTCAACGCCTTGGAACACCCGCTCGGCGCCATAAACGAACTCACGCCGGACATGGTGGAACTCGCCTTCAACTCCCTGCGGCCCGGGAACAGGCAGAAGCTGCTCGGTAGCCTGGGCATCCGCATGGCGGCCCCGCGACGGGCGGGTAGGGCGCTGTGTCAGGACATTCTCGCCCGGCTGCGGCGCGACGCCAGGCAGCACAAGTGCCGCTGCGGCATCAGGGACCTCACGGCCACCGTGTCGGACCAGATCTGCGAGGTCGTCTTCGCCTCGGAGGGTAAGACTGTCTCCGATCCCGCTTCCCGATGGGGTGCGACGCTGCTGCGGACCACGGTGTTCGCCTGGTGCCAGGCCTCCGTCGTCCATGCATATGTCCTCGCGTGGGCGGCCGACCAGGGCTGGTTCACAGAGACGGCCGACGAGGAGGAGTCCCTACGCCTGGCAGCCGTGGCCGATGAGGCTCGGTCCGTCGTAGCGGCGTATCCGGATCTCGACTGTATACGGAAGGGCTTCGAGCGGCTGCCGACGGGAGACGGTAAGGGCGAGGCGGCCACTGTCGCCGACAGGCGGGATAGTAGTGAGGGCGACTTCGACAGTGCAGTGTCCGGCCCCGTAGCCCTTCAGGGCGCCGCCGTGACCGCGGCCGAAGGGGCTGGCGCCGAGGAGGGGACGGACCCGGAAGCAGTCTGCCGGCAGCTGGAATCGGCCCTCCTGGTGGCCCGACGAGCTGCGGAGAACGTGATCGGAGTTCTGGCGGACGGCTGCCCTCCGCGCGAGGAGGATGTGGCCGCGCTGGGCGCGCTGAGCTCCCGCTTCGACTTGGCAGACTCGGTTTTCCGGGCAGTGGGGATGACCGGGGTGCCTCGCCGCCTTGAGGACATGGCACAGGCCGCGCGCGAGTACCAAAGGGGACGCGACCACGATGCCAGAGCGCGGGAGGCGCTGCGGGGGCTGCTGGATGTCGCGGGCCTGCCGGACAGCGCCCCCGCCGATGTCGCCGCCGAGGCCGTGCGAGCAGCGGCCGGCCGCCTGCTGGAGGCAGCGGTCTGGGGGCAGGAGCAACAGCAGGAGGGCGCCGCTCTCGCCGACCTGGCACGGCTGCTCCGGAAGGGGCGACAGGCGTACGAGGCGACGGAGATCCTGGCCCTGCAGGACCAGATGGTGCGGGTGCTACCCGCCTGTGCCATGGCGGTGGTTGTCGCCGATCACCTGGTCCTTGCGCAGCCAGAGGAGAGCGCGGAGCCGGCTGAGGGGAAGGCAATGCGGGTGCCGGTGACCGCGCAAGGCGCTGTCGAGGCTTCCGGTGAGTCCGCCGCTGGCAGCACGACGACGGAGCGCGCCGTACTGGTCGCCGAGCAGACGGACGGGCGCCCGGCCGGGCGACCCGGAGACCGCGCCAGCGAGGGACGCCAGCCCCGCGCCGTCCCGGCATCGGAAGCGCTTGCCGCGAAGCCGACGGCCGACCGAGCCGACACCGACCAGGCGTCGGCCGGGGCGTCCGCCGACGAGCCAGCGGCATCCGCCGCAGATCCGGAAGCAACACTCGCGGCTGCGCCCGCCCCGGTGCCTGCCGCCGCGCCCGCCGCGCTTTCCGAGCTTGCTGCGGCGGCGTCCCGCGACACGGAGGTTCACGCTGCGGAACTGGCCCCGCAGACTAACGCCGACGAGGCGGAGTCCGACGAGGCGGAGTCCGACGAGGCAGCGGCGGAAACCGTGTTGACGCACCTGGTCGTGCAACGGCGCTTCGGGCTCGCCCACCGAGTGGCGAGCGCCGCCGGGCACCCCGAGCCGCAGGTGGCGGCGCTCCGTCTGGCCGGCGCCGCCGGGCTGCTGACGCCCGGTGACAGCCGGGGCGCCAGGCTGACAGCCGACCTGCTCCAGCAGTACGGCGGGTACGCCGGCCGGGACGCGGAAGGCAGCGAACTCGTCCTCCTGCCCGCCCTGCTGCGCACGGCGCTGATCACCGGGGACCATCTGGCCGGCGCCCAGCTGAAGGCCCTGGCGCCCCGGCTGCCGGAACGGCTCGCGGAGGCCGCGACCGCGGTCGCCGACCGCGCCCTCAGCGGCGCCCTCATGACGGCCTCGCCGCTGGCGGTCAGCGCCGACGTCTCCGGGGCGGAGGCCCGGCTGCGGGAGCTGCTGGAGGGGTGCCGTGCCCTGCTCGTGCCGCCGAGGCTCCGCTTCGCGCGGGCGACGGAGATCGCGAAGCGGTGGCTTGCCAACGACGGCCTCCTCGGATCGCTGCTGGCGACGGTGGCCGCTGACGACCGCGATGGGGCGGCCCAGGTGCGCGAGCAAACCGAGCGCCTGTCGAAGCTGCCCGAGATAAACAACGAGATCGACCGCATGGACCGCAAACACCGCTCGCCCAGCGGCAAGCCGCTGCAGGGCTCCGGTCGGCAGGACCTGGTGCACCTCGTGGAGCGGGCAGTCGTCCTGGCGAAGGAGTGGTGTCTGGCGGTCGACACCATCCGCCGGGGTGATCGCTCGGACGACAACCGGGTCGTCAAGGAGGTCTCTTCCTTGCGCCGTTCCCTGTTGGACGGCCGCGAGGCGGTATTGAACGAACTGAAACAGCTGGCCCGGAGCTCTGGCGCCGTCAACGGTGCGACCGCCTGGGCGGCCCACGCGTCGATGGAAGAGCTATTCGACCTGCTGGCCGGCAAGGCCGCTACCCCGCCTCCCGGAAGCCCGGTCGACCCGGAACTCGTGCTGGACGCGGAACTGCTCAAAGTGTGCAACGGCCGGAACGAGCGTCCGCCGCTCGCCCGGCTGCTCGCGGCAGTCGGCCGGAGCTGGCAGGACGCCTTCGCCGAGCGGCTCGCCCACGACGCCTTCGCCTCGGCGCGCACGCTCGTCGAGCTGGCGGAACGAGGACTGCTGCCCGGGGCGCAGCCGGGGGAGTTTTCGGCTCCCGCGGCGGCCGAGATCGACGCCCGGGCGGCCTTGCGGCGTACGGAGCTGCGCGGCCAGCACCAGGAGCTCGTGGCCGAACTGCACCGCGCCCAGGCCGACGGAGCCGTGACCGACGACCAGGACCTGCGCCTGCAGGAACTTCTCGCCGACGCCGTCAGGCTGCTCGACGACACCGGCGGTGACGACCTCGTTGACGTACGGCGGGCACTCGACACCGTACGGGGTGACCTGCCCGACTTCCGAAAGCAGGCGGCTGACCGCATCCGAGCCCGCCTCGACGCTCTGGACGTCAGCCAGGAGCTGCGCGCACAGGTCCTGAGGCACCTAGGCACTGGGGGCCTGGCCACGGCCGCGGACCTGGTCTACTTCCTGGAGATCGGCGAGGACGTTCCGGAGATCGACGGAGGCGAGTCCCTCCTGACCGACTTCTTCCCGGCCGTGCCCGACGGCCTGCCGAAGGGCATCAACCGCGCCCTCATCGACCTCGTCCGGTCCGGCGGTACGCACCAGGACATCCCCGTCCTGGACTACAGCGCCCTCTCCACCGACGAAGCGGCCCTGGCGGCGGACGCCCTTGATGGGTGGCGGGCGCTCGCGGACACCGAGCCGAAGGACCGGCTCGACGTGGCCGCGAGCCGGCAACTGCCACCACTCCTCAAACTCCTCGGCTACGACGTCAAGAGCGCTCGGCCGCTCGACGCGCAATCCTCGCACCGACACCGGCGCGAATTCCGCCTCTTCGAGGCGACCGGGGTGGAGATCAACGGCAGGGCGAAGGCGCCCGCTTTCGGCTCGCAGATCGGCGAGCAGGGCGCCACCCTCCCCGTGCTCATGGTCTGGGGCCGCCCGCCTGCCAAGGTCGTCATGAGCCTGGCGGAGCGCGACACCAGCGGGACGGGTCTCCTCGTCGTCTACTTCGGCACGATCAGCCGCGAGCACCGCGTCGAGTTGGCCGTCGGCTCCGGCCAGTTGCAGCCGCTCCTGGTCGTCGATGACGCGGCCATGGCGTACCTCGCCGCCCGCGGCAACCGCCAGGTCAGCGCGGCCACGCAGACTCTGCTGCCGTTCTCCAGCGTCAACCCGTACATCAGGGAGAAGCGCGGCCGGATTGGCGGCGAGATGTTCTACGGCCGGGACGCCGAACGCAACAGCATCATCAAACCGCACGGCACCCAGGTCATCTTCGGCGGCCGAGGCCTGGGCAAGTCAGCCCTGCTCGCGGATGCCGGGGAGAAGTTCGTCGAGCAGCGTCCGGGCTACCACCGGGTGGTGTACGTCAACCTCGACCAGGAGAACATCGGCAAGGGCAGCTCGCTGGGTCTGCGGGCGCTGTGGAGCGTCCTGGACAGGAAACTGGCCGAGGCTCAGGTGACCTCCGGTCGGCCCCAGGGCGGTAGGTCACGACAGGACATCTCGGAGCGCGTGTGCGAGATCATCCGTTCCTGGACCGGTGAGGACTCGCGCCGCCGTCTGCTGATCCTGCTCGACGAGTGCGATCAGTTCTTCGAGGCGGACGCCCCCCGCTTCGAGCAGACGAAGAAGCTCAAGGGCATCGGGCACGACACCAAGGACCACGCCAAGGTTGTCTTCGCCGGGCTGCACTCAGTGCAGCGGTTCTCCAAACTCGCCAGCAACGGGCCGTTCGGGCACCTCGCGCAGACCCCCACGGTGATCGGCCCGCTCGCCCCCCAGTCCGCCGCCGAACTGCTGGTCGACCCAATGAGGGCCCTCGGCTTCGAGTTCCAGGACATGGACCTCGTCAACCGGGTACTCGGCTACTGCTCCTACCAGCCGTTCCTTCTGCAGATGTTCGGTCACCGGCTGGTCGAGCTCATGCACCGAAAGCGTGCTCGGCGCGGCGCCGAGGGCCCCCCGTACGCGGTGGAACTGTCCGACATCGAGATCGTGGAGTCGGACGCCGGACTCAGGGACAGCATCTCGGCGGCGTTCAAGGACACGCTGAGCCTCGACCACCGCTATGACGTGATCGCCAACGTACTGGCGTACCACGCCCGTCATCGCGGCCTCGAAGCGCGTTTGAGCGACGCCGAACTGCGCGAGGAGTGCGAGACGTTCTGGCGCAAGGGCTTCGAACAGCTCGACACCGAGGGCTTCCGCGCCTACCTCTCCGAGATGGTGGGCCTGGGCGTCCTCGCTCCCAACCACGACGGCCAGGGCTGGCACCTACGGGGCCCGAACGCCTTGCGCATGATCGGCACCTCCCACGAGGTAGACGCCCGTCTGCTCAGGGCCGAGCAGGAATGCGAGCTCCGGGAGAGCATCGTCCTGGAGGGCCGCCCGGAGCTGCCCGACCACCGACCGGCGCCACTCACCATCACGCAGCTCGACGACCTCCTCGGCGAGCGGTCGAACCAGACGAGGGTCGTCCTCGGTACCACTGCGACCGGTATCGGAGACGTCGACTACACCCTCCGTACGATCGCCGGACGCGTCGCCGACTGGACCCTGCCGCCCGTCGGCCGGCCCAGCGTCTACAAGCAGGAGCTAACGGGCGGCCGCCCCCGGGAGCGGCGGGTCGTTATCAGCGACTTCGCCCGCTATCCGGACGCCCGCCCCGAAGCTCCCCGTCAGGCCCTCGACCTCGCAGAGACGATGCTGCCCTACACACCCGGGGTGACTCGTGCCGTGGTCATCGTGACAGACCCCACCCAGCTGGGACTGTGGCGACCCCTGCTGACGGGCACCGAACCCACCTCGGCTGCTCCTGTGGTGCTGCGCCGGCATGACCGCCGCAGCCTGAGCGGCTGGGCCGAGCTCGTCCAGGAGTTCCACACAGAGGACCGACTGGACCGACTCCACGAGCTCACCGGAGGCTGGCCGCTCCTGGTGGACCGGGCCCACCGTCTCCACGGCGAGCTGGACGACCCGGACGCGGCCCTGCACCGCCTGGCAAACCTGCGCGGGAACCGAGCCGAGGCCCGAACCTTCGCCGAGGCAACGGGGGTGTTCACGGACCCACTGATCGCAACGGGCTACCGCGCCCTCACCGAGCAGTTCGCGGATACCGCATTCGACCTGGAGAGCGCCGTGACCGCCGTGGCGCTCAGTATCGAGGACGAGGACGAGGCCCACTGGATCGTCACGTGCCTGGACGCCCTCCAGGTCTTCGACCGGATCAAGGGTGAGTCCGAGGCCAACCAGATCGGCACCTGCCTTGATGGCCTCCAAGTGCTGAACCGGAACCACCTGCTACGCCTAGAGCCTCTCCTCCGCGAGTGCGTGGCACTGCTGGACTGACACCGACTCGCGCCCTCACCCGCACCGGCCGCTGAGTGGGGGTGAGGCCGAGCACAACCCAGCTTCGGTCGGCGCACCAAGGGTTTAGTACAGCTCTGGAACGCCCGTTCGTGTGGCGGTTCGCGGTTCTGGCGCTCGGCGCGATGGCACGCGCCTCTGCTATCCGCGCCGTGCTGCCGACCGGCCCCCCGGTTATGTTCTTCGCGGTCTTGCAAGTGGGTCCGCTGGCCTCCGAGCCCGGCATGACTGTGTCCCCCTCGCTCAGGCTGGTTGCTCCCGCCGCTGGTACGGCGCGCTCGAAGGGACCCGTACCAGCGGCATAGCAGGTACCACCGGTCAGGGGAGGGCAATAGCGGTTGTGCCGTCAGCCGGCCATGTACCCGTGCCGGGTTGGCCGGGCTGGGTGGTGGAGCCGCTGTCGGCGGGGTCGGCTAGAAGTAGGGCTAGGAGGATGCCGGCGGAGTGCTGGCTGAGGGTGTGGGCTGTCTCCAGGAGCTGTGGGTGGCGGTGGGCTGGCAGGGAGAGGGCGATGCACGCCGCTCGGCCGGGCAGGGAAAGGGGTACGGCGGCGCAGACTTCGCGCATGGAGTAT
Source organism: Streptomyces sp. MB09-01 (assembly GCF_033794505.1). Taxonomy (NCBI): domain Bacteria; kingdom Bacillati; phylum Actinomycetota; class Actinomycetes; order Kitasatosporales; family Streptomycetaceae; genus Streptomyces; species Streptomyces sp. MB09-01. Next base: position 16,217 of record NZ_JARAYQ010000193.1, read on the forward strand.
TCGAGCAGGTCGAACTGGCAGGCCTGGGGACCGTGTCCGTCGAGTGCGGCGAAGAGCTGTTGGGGGTCGGTGATGGTTCTGCCGGTGAGAGCGAATGGCTCGTACCGGCTGAGGTGATCCATGCGACCGTCGAAGTCGAGCTGTGCGAGGAGGCTCTTGCCGACGGCGCTGGCGTGCGCGACCTGAGGGAAGGGCACGGCCTCGGTCACCGGCGGGGCCTTCGGTCCGGAGGCTGAGGTCAGCACACGGACCTCGCCGTCGGTGTACTGCGAGTAATAGATGGCCGCGCCGAGACTCTCGCACAAACCGTCGAGGGTGACGGCGAGGAGTTCGTTTGTCCGGCCCGGCATCCGGGCAAGGTCGAGGCGGGGCCCGGTGCGGTGTTCCCCGGCGATGCTGTCGACGAGGTGCTGGCCGCGAAGCCAGTGCAGCAGGTGTGTGGCCGTGGCGAAGCTCAGGCCGGTGCGCCGGGTGAGGTCGCGGGTGGTGATGCCGTCCGTGTTCTCGATGAGGTGGAGCAGCTCGCGAGCTCTGGCCACGGTCTCCCACTGCGGGGGCACCTGCTGGGCCTGGGGCAGGTTGCGCGCCAGGCCCGTGAGCCGTGCCGGCCGCAGGTATCGGGACTCCCACCACGCCTGCTGGTCCGGCCCCGCTGGCCCGTCCTCTTGCGCGGGCAGTGCGACGGGGGTGGTGAGCACCGTCACCGGCGGCCCGGATACTGCGTCTCCCCCGCCTGCCGGTGCCGAGCCGGTCCGGGGCTCGGTGGCAGCGAAACCGCTGGATGCGACGATCAGCGGCCGAAGTGCGGGGCGCGAGGTCCCCGCACGCGAGGGCGGGCGGGGAGCGGCCACCGGTGGGG
>NZ_JARAYQ010000194.1:0-16841 GCF_033794505.1 Streptomyces sp. MB09-01
GCCCCCGACGAAGCTTCGCCCGCCCCCACACCAGGAGACTGACGACGATGGCCGACCGGGTCACGGTGATCGGCTGGGACGGTTCGCCCCTGACCGCGGCCGCCCGGTCCGCGCTCTCCGCCGCCACCCTCGTGGCCGGCGCCGCACACCACCTCGCCCTCCCCGAGGTCCCGCCCACCGCCGAACGCATCCGCCTCGGCAGCCTCGGCCTCGCCGCCCGCCGCATCGCCGGCCACCGCGGCACCGCCGTCGTCTTCGCCGACGGGGACCCCGGCTTCTTCGGCGTCGTACGCACCCTGCGCGCCCCCGAGCACGGCCTCGAGGTCGAGGTGGTCCCGGCCGTCTCCTCCGTGGCCGCCGCCTTCGCCCGCGCCGGCATGCCCTGGGACGATGCCCAGGTCGTCGTCGCCCACCCCCGCACCCTGCGCCGCGCCGTCAACGTCTGCCGCGCCCACGCCAAGGTCGCCGTCCTCACCTCGCCCGGCGCCGGCCCCGCCGAACTCGCCCTGCTCCTCGACGGAGTCCACCGCACCTTCGTCGTCTGCGAGGAACTCGGCACGGACCGGGAGCAGGTGAGCGTGCTCACCTCCGACAAGGCCGCCGACCACAGCTGGCGCGACCCCAACGTCGTCATCGTCATCGGCGGCGCAGGACACGCCCCGGCCGCAGACCCGGGCTGGCTGCTCGGCCAGGGCGCCGCCCACTCCGGCGCCCGCGGCTGGGCCCGCCCGCAGCCCGACACCGGCGAAGGGGAGTCGGCGCAGCTCCGCGCAGCCCAGCTCGCCCGGCTCGGCCCGCGCACCGGCGACCTCGTCTGGGACATCGGCGCCGGCTCCGGCGGCGTGGCCGTGGACGCCGCCGCCCTCGGCGCCGCCGTCATCGCGGTCGACGCCGACCCGCTCGCCTGCGAACGCGTAACTGCCGCCGCCCGCAAGCGCGGAGTGCAGCTCCAGGTCGTCGCCGGGCGCGCACCGCACGTACTGGAGAACCTGCCCGAGCCCGACGTCGTCCGCGTCGGCGGCGGCGGGGCCGAGGTCGTCGCGGCCGTCGCCGACCGCCGCCCCGAACGGATCGTCAGCCACGCCTCCACCCGCGACGAGGCGGAGGCCATCGGCCGCACCCTCACCGAACACGGGTACGCCGTCGAGTGCGCGCTGCTCCAGTCCGTCGCCCTGGACCCCCGCACCTGGGCCGAACAGGACCGTTCCGTGGTGTTCCTCCTGTCGGCAGAACGCCCTGTGACCCGCTGAGACGAGGCCCGGGGTAGGCTGGCCGATCGTCGTACTGCCCCGGCGTTCCGGGCATCGCGACACCGCCGGAACGCGCGACGTGGCGCAGTCCACAGAGGACCGTGGCGGTTATGGCCGCCACGATGGCTAACGGGCGCGACAATGCTTACTGGTTGTCGTGCAGGCGTATGTGAGACGGACTCGTCGCACGCCGGCCCCGCACGGCAACTCCGCTTGGAGGCCTCGTGGGCGACCGGGCGACCGACGAGGCAGAACCGATGGGCGAGGGGTAAGCATGACTGACACCGGCCAGGTACCGGGCGAGGGTCTCCCGGACAGCGCGGGCATGGTGGATCAGCAGGGCGTCCCCGCTCCGGTCCAGATCCCGGCACCGATCCCCGGCGGCTACGCCTTCCAGGACCTCATGGACAACCCGGCCGAGCCGGAGGACGAGGAACTGCTGCTGATGCCGAGCGGCCAGGGCGCCTGGAGCGACCCGCAGGTCGTCCCGCCGGCCCCCGTCTTCCCTGTCGACCCCCAGCTCCCCGAGCCGCAGATGTACGCCGACGCGTCCTACGGCGCCGAGGCCGCCTACCCCGGGGCCCCGGCCGCGTACACCGAGCCCGCCGCGTACCCCGGGTTCCCCCAGCCCTCCTTCCCCGACGCCGGCTACAGCGCGGGCGCGCACGAGGCCGGCGGCCGTGACTCCGGCGCGCTCGACCTCGGCGGGCTCGTCGTCCCGCCGCCCGCCGCTCCGGTGGCCCCCGCGGCCCCCGTCCGGCGCCCGCTGCACATGGGCCCGCCCGTGCCCGAGGCCACCGGCGGGGTCGTACGCTCCCTCGCCGACCGCGGCCCGGCCGCGGCCCCCGCGCCGGCCGCCCCGATGGCCGCCGCGCCGAGCACCCCGGTGGTGCCCGAGCCGCTCCGCCAGGCGGGGCCCCCGACCACGGGCCCGGAGTACCTGGACGTCCCGCGCGCGGAGGCCGTCGCGGCCCCCGTCCCGCAGCCGGGCGAGATCCCGCCGCAGGCCGGTGCGCCGTGGGCGGCCGAGCCGGTCGCCCCGCCGGAGCCGGTCGCCGTCCCGGAGCCGGAGGCCGCGCCCGTGCAGGCCGCCGAGCCCGCGCAGCCGCCCGTGGAGCCGGCGCCGCTCGCCGTACCCGCAGAAACGGTGACTCAGCCCGAGCAGCCCGAGCAGCCCGAACAGCCCGAGCAGCAGCCCGTGGTCGCCGAGGCGCCCGCGGCCCGGGAGGCCTCCGAGCCCGTCGTCGAGGCGCAGCCCGAGCCGGTCGTCCCGGGCGTGCCGGTGGAGGCCGTCGTGGCCGAGCCGGTCCAGCCGGAGCCCGTCGTCGAGGCGCTGCCCGAGCCCGTCGTCCCGCTCGAGGCCGTCGCAGTGGAACCCGTCCGGCCCGAGCCCGTCGCGCCCGTTGCACCGGAGCCCGTGGCCCCGGTGGAGGCCGTCGCCGTCGAGCCCGTCCAGCCCGAGCCCGTCGTCGAGGCGCAGCCCGAGCCGGTCGCCCAGGAGGAGCCCGGCCAGCCCGTCGAGCCGGAGCTGATCGAGGTCGCGCCGGAGCCCGTCCTCCCGGTGGAGGCCGTCGTGGCCGAGCCGGTCCAGCCGGAGCCCGTCGTCGAGGCGCAGCCCGGGCCGGTCGCCCCGGCCGAGGCCGAGCCCGAGGCGCTCGCCCCGGTCGAGCCCGCCGCGGAACAGCAGGCGGGGGAGCACGCGGGCGACCCGGCCCCCGGTTACGACGACGCCGAGCGCGAGGCCGTCCTGCGCGTCATGCGCGAGCGCCGCGACATCCGCAAGGGCTTCCGTACCGACCCCATCCCGCACGAGGTGCTGCTCCGCGTCCTGGAGGCGGCCCACACCGCGCCCAGCGTCGGCCACTCCCAGCCCTGGGACTTCGTGGTCATCCGCTCGGCCGAGACCCGCCGGACGATGCACGAGCTCGCCCAGCGCCAGCGCGAGGCCTACGCGAAGTCGCTGCCCAAGGGCCGGGCCAAGCAGTTCAAGGAACTCAAGATCGAGGCCATCCTCGACACCCCGGTGAACATCGTCGTCACCGCCGACCCCACCCGCGGCGGCCGCCACACCCTCGGCCGGCACACCCAGCCGCAGATGGCCCCGTACTCCTCGGCCCTCGCCGTCGAGAACCTCTGGCTCGCCGCCCGCGCCGAGGGCCTCGGCGTCGGCTGGGTCAGCTTCTTCGACGAGCGCGAGATGGTCCGCGAGCTCGGCCTGCCCGAGCACCTCGAAGTCGTGGCCTACCTCTGCGTCGGCTACGTCGACGAGTTCCCCGAGGAGCCCGAGCTCGCGCAGGCCGGCTGGTCCCAGCGCCGCCCGCTGTCCTGGGTGGTCCACGAGGAGACGTACGGGCGCCGCGCGCTGCCCGGCGAGGAGCCGCACGACCTCCTCTCCGAGACGGTCGCCAGCATCCGCCCGCTCGACGCGAAGGCGCTCGGCGAGGCCTGGGAGCGCCAGAAGCGCATGACCAAGCCCGCCGGGGCCCTGGGCATGCTCGAAATCATCTCCGCCCAGCTCAGCGGCCTCTCCCGGGTCTGCCCGCCGCCGATCCCGGAGCCGGCAGCGGTCGCGATCTTCGCGGGCGACCACGGGGTCCACGCCCAGGGAGTCACCCCGTGGCCCCGGGAGGTCACGACCCAGATGGTCGCCAACTTCCTCGGCGGCGGCGCGGTCTGCAACGCGTTCGCGAACCAGGTCGGCGCGGAGGTCTGCGTCATCGACGTCGGCGTCGCCGGGGACCTCCCGGCCACGCCGGGCCTGCTCCCGCGCAAGGTCCGCCCCGGCACGGCCGACCTCTCCACCGGCCCGGCGATGACCCGCGAAGAAGCGATCGCGGCGATCGAGGTGGGCATCGAGACGGCCCGCGACCTCGTCGCGGCCGGCAACAAGGCACTGCTCACCGGTGAGATGGGCATCGCGAACACCACGGTCTCCGCCGCCCTGATCTCGGTCTTCACGGGCGTCGACCCGGCGGAGGTCACCGGCCGTGGCACCGGCATCAACGACGAGACGCACGCCCGCAAGGTCGAGGTCGTACGCCGGGCCCTTGAACTCCACCAGCCCGATCCGGCGGACCCGATCGGCGTCCTGACCGCCATCGGCGGCCTGGAGCACGCGGCGATCGTGGGCCTCCTCCTGGGCGGGGCATCCCTGCGCACCCCGGTGATCCTGGACGGGGTGAGCGCCGGAGCGGCCGCCCTGGTGGCGCGGGCCATCGCCCCCGAGTCCCTGTCGGCGTGCATCGCGGGTCACCGCAGCGCGGAGCCGGGCCACGTGGCGGCCCTGAACAAGCTCGGCCTGCGCCCCTTGGTCGACCTGGACCTCCGTCTCGGCGAAGGCACGGGCGCCCTGCTGGCCCTCCCCCTGGTCCAGAGCGCGGCCCGCGCGATGCACGAGGTCGCCACCTTCGACTCGGCGGGCGTCACGGAGAAGTAGCGGAGTCCCTGCGGGGCCCTGCGGGGTCGCTCAGCGGGTCCGGGCCGCGGTGGTTCCGGAGGGACCGGCCCCTCAGGCCGCTTCGGCAGCGCCGGGCAGAAACGGCTCCGCCGGGGCGCGGGGTCCGGCGCGGGGCCCGGGGAGCCGGCCGCAGAGCCCCCGTCCGCGCTATGGGACGGCCCGCGCCGTATGGTGGACCCGCACCAAGAACCCGCACGTCAGTACCCCCGCCGCTCCAGAGCCGCAGCGGCAAGACAGAACGACCGCCGCATCAGGAGCCGCACCGCCATGGCCGACACCCCCGCCTACCCCGTAGGACTCCGCCTCGCCGGCCGCCGCGTCGTCGTCATCGGCGGTGGCCAGGTCGCCCAGCGCCGCCTCCCCGCTCTCATCGCGGCCGGCGCCGACGTCCTGCTCGTCTCGCCCTCCGCCACCCCCTCCGTGGACGCCATGGCCGAGACCGGCGAGATCCGCTGGGAGCGCCGCCGCTACCAGGACGGCGACCTCGCCGGCGCCTGGTACGCCCTCATCGCCACGCAGCACCGCGACGTCAACGAGCGGGCCTCCGCCGAGGCCGAGCGCGAGCGCGTCTGGTGCGTCCGCGCCGACGACGCCTCTGCGGCCACCGCGTGGACCCCGGCCACGGGCCGCATCGAGGGCGTCACCGTCGCCGTGCTGACGGGCAACGACCCGCGCCGTTCCGCTGCCGTCCGGGACGCCGTGGTCGAGGGCCTGCGCGACGGCAGCCTCGCCGCCCCCGGCCACCGCCACAAGTCCACCCCCGGCGTCTCCCTCGTCGGCGGCGGCCCCGGCGACCCGGACCTGATCACCGTGCGCGGCCGCCGCCTCCTCGCCGAGGCCGACGTCGTCATCGCCGACCGCCTCGGCCCCCGTGACCTGCTCGACGAGCTTCCGCCGCACGTCGAGGTCATCGACGCCGCGAAGATCCCGTACGGCCGTTTCATGGCCCAGGAGGCCATCAACAACGCGCTGATCGAGCACGCCAGGGCCGGCAAGGCCGTGGTGCGGCTGAAGGGCGGGGACCCGTACGTCTTCGGCCGCGGCATGGAGGAGCTCCAGGCGCTGGCGGAGGAGGGGATCCCGTGCACCGTCGTGCCCGGCATCTCCAGCTCCATCTCGGTGCCCGGCGCGGTCGGCATCCCCGTCACCCACCGCGGTGTGGCCCACGAGTTCACCGTGGTCAGCGGGCACGTCGGGCCCGACGACCCGCGCTCCCTCGTGGACTGGTCCGCCCTCGCCAAGCTCACCGGCACCCTGGTGATCCTGATGGGCGTCGACAAGATCGGCCTGATCGCCGAGGCGCTCGTACGGCACGGCCGTGCGGCCGACACCCCGGTCGCGGTCGTCCAGGAGGGCACCACCGCCACCCAGCGCCGGGTCGACGCCACCCTCGCCACGGTCGGCGAGCGGGTCCGGGCCGAGGAGGTCCGCCCGCCGGCCGTCATCGTCATCGGCGAGGTCGTCCGCGTCAACGCCCCCACCACCAGCGCCTGACAGGCCGTTGGCACCGCACCCAGGACAAGGCAGTATCACCCTGTGGCTGATCTCATCACCGTCGAGGACCCCGACGACCCGCGTCTGCGCGACTACACGGGCCTGACCGACGTCGAACTGCGGCGCAGGCGCGAGCCCGCCGAAGGGCTCTTCATCGCCGAGGGCGAGAAGGTCATCAGACGCGCCAAGGACGCCGGGTACGAGATGCGCTCGATGCTGCTCTCCGCCAAGTGGGTCGACGTCATGCGCGACGTCATCGACGAACTCCCGGCTCCGGTCTACGCCGTCAGCCCCGAGCTCGCCGAACGCGTCACCGGCTACCACGTGCACCGCGGCGCCCTCGCCTCCATGCAGCGCAAGCCGCTGCCCACGGCCGAGGAACTCCTCGCCACGACCCGCCGCGTGGTCGTCATGGAAGCGGTCAACGACCACACCAACATCGGGGCCATCTTCCGCAGCGCCGCCGCCCTCGGCATGGACGCGGTGCTGCTGTCGCCCGACTGCGCGGACCCGCTCTACCGCCGCTCGGTGAAGGTCTCCATGGGCGCGGTGTTCTCCGTCCCCTACGCCCGCCTGGAAGCCTGGCCCAAGAGCCTGGACTCGGTGCGGGAGGCGGGCTTCAAGCTGCTCGCCCTCACCCCTCACGAGAAGGCCTCGCCGATCGACGTGGCCGCCCCGCAGTCCCTGGAGCGGGTCGCGCTGATGCTCGGCGCCGAGGGGGACGGCCTCTCCACGCCGGCGCTGGTCGCCGCCGACGAGTGGGTACGGATCCCGATGGCGCACGGGGTGGACTCGTTGAACGTGGGCGCGGCCGCCGCCGTCGCCTTCTACGCGGTGGCCCAGGGCCGCTGAGCCGTCCCCTTCGGCTCACGGCGGACGCGCGGGTCCGCCACGATCCGGAAGGCGCGCCCTAGAGCTTCTGGGCCGCGGCGATGCCCAGCGCCACGATTAGCGTCACCAGGACGAACACGATCAGCCGCTGCCGCATCAGCCGCGGGTCCGGCCGCGAGGGGCGCCGTCCGGTCCCCGTCGTCCTGGGCGCCGGGCGGCCGCCCGTACGGCCGGCGGTCGGCCGGGAGGGCGGACCGCCTGGGTTGCGCGGATTGCGGGACGACGAGGGCCGCGAGTGCGGCCCGCCCGGGGAGCCGCCCGGGGCCCGGGGCGTGGTGGAGCCGCCGGTACGCCGCTCCGTGCGCTGCTCCACGTAGTCCTCGGGGAGCCGTCCCGTCGGCCGCTCGGTGCGGGTCCGCTGCGCCGGCGGGCGGGACTCCGACAGCCCCTGCGCCTCGCGGGCCGCGATCTCCTTGAGCCGCATCGACAGCTGCAGCGTGCTGGGCCGCTCCTCGGGATCCTTGGCCAGGCAGGCCTGTACGAGGGGCGCCAGCGCGTCCGGGACCCCCTGCAGGTGCGGCTCCTCGTGCACCACGCGGTAGAGCATGACCTCGGAACTGCCGTGCCCGAAGGGCGAGTCGGCGGTCGCCGCGTAGGCGAGGGTGGCGCCGAGGGCGAAGACGTCCGTGGCGGGGGTGACGGCCGCGCCGCGCACCTGCTCGGGCGCGAGGAAGCCGGGGGAGCCGACGGCGGTACCCACATGGGTGAGCGTGCTCGCCCCGGTGGCCCAGGCGATCCCGAAGTCGATGATCCGCGGACCCTTGGGGGAGAGCAGGATGTTCGACGGCTTGAGGTCCCGGTGGACGACCCCCGCCTCGTGTACGGCGACCAGCCCCTCGGAGAGTGCGGCGCCGACGGCGGCGATCTGCGCGGCCGTCAGGGGGCCCTCCTCGGCCACCTTGTCGTGCAGAGAGGGCCCGGGCACGTACTGGGTGGCGAACCACGGCCGCTCGGCCTCCAGGTCCGCCGCCACCAGCCGTGCGGTGCATCCGCCCCGGATCCGCCGGGCGGCGGACACCTCGCGGGCGAACCGCGAGCGGAACTCCTGGTCCTCGGCCAGGTCCGGCCGGATGACCTTGAGCGCCACGCGCTGCCCGCGCCGGTCCGATCCCAGGTAGACCACGCCCATGCCGCCGGCACCGAGGCGCCGGTGCAGTCTGAACGAGCCGACGACACGCGGGTCCTCGCGCCGGAGCCGCATCATCGCCATGTCCACCCCGCTGACCGGTCGTCCTGTTGACGTCCCACAGCTTACGGACCATCCGGCATGCGTGCTCAGAGGCCGCGCCCTCGCCGTGGGATTCGATTGTCTGTGCGGCACAGCACACTTGAGGGAGCTTCAGGGATGCCGGACGGCAGCCCGGCGCGGATGCTCGGCCCGCCCAAGCGCCCTTTGGGTCAAGGGGATTGAGGCCTCGGAGCGGGTCCGGGACCTCCCCGGTGCGCCCGTACGCCGCCCACGCGCGAGTGGATCTTGCCGAGGGGTGGTGGACGGACACGCATCAACAGGGAGTGACGGAAGTGAGAGAAGTCACTACCCTCCGGTCATCCCCTCCGGGAAGACCCCGACACCGGGGGAGCGGCCTCCACCCAGGGGAGTACACGGACGAGGCCCCGTCATCCTCCTGGAGGCCCGGCAATGGGTACGAAGGCATGAGGCCAGGCGCCGCCCGCCCGCCTAGTGTTGAGGACAAGCGGCGGGTGGCGCACTCGTCCCCCGAGGTCACAAGCCCGCCGCTGCCAAACGACAGGGAGAGGGCCATGGCGGACATCGCACGGCAGGGACGCAAGGCATTCGCGTTCAACGCCCACGAGTCCGGCACCCGCCACCCACTGGTGGCCGCGGCCATGGTGCTCCCCCTGGCCGCCCTGCTGCTCTTCCTCTTCGGGGGTTTCGATCAGCTGGTGGCACAGGCGTCGTCCGTAGGTCTGATGCCGGGGCGCTGAGCGGCGCCCCGGGCCCGGGAGAGCGGTCCGGGTCGGGACATCGGTGGTCGAACCCCGTGGGGACGGGGGAGCGACGGACGGACGGCAGGTGAAGGGTGCTGCCCGTACGACTGGGGAGTCGGACGGGCAGCACCCTTTTTCATGCCTCGCTTCTCGCGCCTCGCTTCTCGCGCCTCGCTTCTCGCGCCTCGCTTCTCGCGCCCCGCTTTTCATTTCCCCCGCGCACGGGGAACGCGAAAGCCCCGGCCGAAGGGACGGCCGGGGCTTTCGATCGGTGCGCGATACTGGGATTGAACCAGTGACCTCTTCCGTGTCAGGGAAGCGCTCTCCCGCTGAGCTAATCGCGCGGGAACCACGGCTCGGAAGCCGCAGGTCAGGCAAGTGATGCCAGGTGCTGCGTGCGCGATACTGGGATTGAACCAGTGACCTCTTCCGTGTCAGGGAAGCGCTCTCCCGCTGAGCTAATCGCGCGGGGATCCTTGCGGATCAGTGGACGATACTGGGATTGAACCAGTGACCTCTTCCGTGTCAGGGAAGCGCTCTCCCGCTGAGCTAATCGTCCTTGGAGGTGGAGACGGGATTTGAACCCGTGTAGACGGCTTTGCAGGCCGTTGCCTCGCCTCTCGGCCACTCCACCATGGAGCTGCAGGGGTTCTCGGGAAGATCCCCCACTTCGAGCGGACGACGAGACTCGAACTCGCGACATCCACCTTGGCAAGGTGGTGCTCTACCAACTGAGCTACGTCCGCAGGTCACCGTGTTCACTCCGGGGTCTTCCCCCTTCGCTCCCTGGCGACGAGTTGAACTCTAGCGGATTCCCCGGCCAGCTCAAAAACGCGTTTCCGCAGCGTGCTGCCATCCGATCACCACAGGTCACCTCTTCGTCACCCCACCGGCGCCGCGTCGTCACCGGTCATAGACTCGCAGCCGTGCACGACCTGCCCCCCATGGCCCGCTTCGGCGGCCTCCTCGCGACCGACCTCCGGGACGTCACCAGTGATCCCGCCGCCCTCGACTCCACCGGCTTCTGGGCGGTGGCCGCCGGCTTCGAAGGGCGGCTGGTCTGCGCGCGCTTCGGTGACGTGCGCCCCGACCCGGTCCCCGCGCCGGTCCCCGGCGCCTGGCGCGGGCCCGACGCCGACCAGTGGACATCCTCGCTCGACCGGGCCGCGTACGTCGCCGGCGTGCGCCGCATCCGCGAGCACATCGCCGCAGGTGAGGTCTACCAGGCCAATCTCTGCCGGGTGATGTCCGCGCCGCTGCCCCACCCGGACCGCGCCGACGTCGACGCCCTCACGGCGCTCCTCGCCCGCGGCAACCCCGCACCCTTTGCAGGAACGATTCGGCTGGCCGCCCACGGCGTGGAGATCGCCACCGCCTCCCCGGAGCTCTTCCTGCGCCGGACCGGCCGCCGCATCGAGTCCGGCCCCATCAAGGGCACCGGCCGCACCGTCGCCGACCTGCTCCCCAAGGACCACGCCGAGAACGTGATGATCGTGGACCTCGTACGCAACGACCTCGGCCGGGTCTGCGCGACGGGCTCCGTCACCGTCCCCGAGCTGTGCGCCGTCGAGGAGCACCCGGGCCTGGTCCACCTCGTCTCCACCGTCAGCGGCGAGCTCGCCGACGGCGCCGGCTGGCCCGAGCTGCTCGCCGCCACCTTCCCGCCGGGTTCCGTCACCGGTGCCCCCAAGTCCTCCGCCCTGCGGATCATCGAGGCGCTGGAGACCGCCCCGCGCGGCCCGTACTGCGGAGGGATCGGCTGGGTCGACGCCGACCGGGGCACCGCCGAGCTCGCCGTCGGGATCCGTACCTTCTGGATCGACCGCGAGACCCCCGGCGGCCCCAGCCTGCTCTTCGGCACCGGCGCGGGCATCACCTGGGGCTCGGACCCCGACCGCGAGTGGGCGGAGACCGAGCTGAAGGCCGCCCGCCTGCTGCGGGTGGCGTCGGGCCTCGAAACCACCGGTGGCCAGGGCACCAACGGGACGATCGGAAGGACCGCACGATGAGAATCTGGCTCGACGGAGTACTGAAGGACGTCGGCAGCGCGCACGTCTCCGTCCTCGACCACGGGCTGACCGTGGGAGACGGCGTCTTCGAGACGCTGAAGGCGGAGCGCGGCAAGGCCTTCGCACTCACCCGCCACCTGGAGCGGCTGACCCGCTCCGCCCGGGGACTCGGCCTGCCCGACCCCGACCTCGACGAGGTGCGCCGGGCCTGCTCCGCCGTACTGGAGGCCAACCCGGTGGAGCACGGGAGGCTGCGCATCACCTACACCGGCGGAGTCTCCCCGCTCGGCTCCGACCGCGGAGACGCCGGCACCACCCTGATCGCCGCCGTCGCACCGTCCGCACGACGTCCGGACACCACCGCCGTCGTCACCGTCCCCTGGGTGCGCAACGAGCGCTCCGCCGTCGCCGGCCTGAAGACCACCTCGTACGCCGAGAACGTGGTCGCGCTCGCCGCCGCGCACCGGGCCGGGGCCTCCGAGGCGCTCCTCGCCAACACCGTCGGCCGGCTCTGCGAGGGCACCGGCTCCAACGTCTTCGTCGTCCTCGACGGCGAACTGCACACCCCGCCCCTGGGCTCCGGCTGCCTGGCGGGCATCACCCGGGCCCTGATCGTCGACTGGGCCGGCGCCAAGGAGACCGACCTGCCCTTCGAGGCGCTGGAACACGCCGAGGAGGTCTTCGTGACCTCCTCCCTGCGCGACGCCCAGGCGGTCGTCCGGATCGACGACCGCGAGCTGGCCACGGGCCCGGGGCCCGTCACGGCCGAGGTGATGCGGATCTTCGAGGTGAAGGCCGCTTCGGACATCGATCCGTGAACCCTGGTGACGCGGGGCCGCAGGGCAGGTAGAACTCGAAGTGATGACCACCACCCTGCGGCCCGCACAGCCGCTCCAGCAGAACAGTGACGGAACCCGCTCGCGCGCCTACGAGGTACGGGTCAACAGCCGGCACGTCGGCGGCCTCGAACTGGCCACCCGGTCCGCCGCCCAGCCCCGGATCGGCGTGATCCGGGACCTGTGGATCGACGAACCGGACCGCCGGCGCGGGCGCGGCACGGTCGCCGCGCTCGCCGCCGAGGAAGTGCTGCGCTCCTGGCGCTGCACCGGCGTCGCCGTGTCGGTGCCCGCCGACGCCGGGCCGGCGCTGCGGATGGCCACCGCCCTCGGCTACCGGGAGGTCGGCCGGGTCATGGTCAAGGAGCTGCCGGCCGAACCGCCCGCCCTCCCCGAGGGCAGCACGGGCCGCCCCATGACCCGGGCCGAGTTCGAGGCCTGGCTGGAGGTGGAGATCGTGGAGTACGCCCCCCGCCTCGTCGCCCCGGGCATGAGCGCGGAGGAGGGCGTGGCCGCGTCCCGGGCCGAGCACGCCCGGATGCTGCCGGCCGGGCGGGAGACCCCCGGCACGGCCTTCCACGTGGTGGAGACCCCGCAGGGCGCGATCCTGGGCAGCGTGTGGGTGGGGGAGCGTGAACTGCCCGGCCTCGGCTCCGTCCCGTACGTGTACGACGTCCGGGTCGAGCCCGAACACCGCGGCCAGGGACACGGCCGGAACCTCATGCTGCTGGCCGAACACAGCGCCCTGGCCGCCGGCGCCCGCCACCTGGGCCTGTACGTGGTCGAGGGCAACACCCCGGCCCGGCGGCTCTACGAGTCCCTCGGGTACCGGGACACCACGGTGAACGCCGTCAAAGAGCTGATCTAGGGGGTGCCGAGCAGGCGGTCGGCGATCTCCTCGATGCGCGCGCGCAGCCCGTCCTGGCTCTTGCCGCCGTCGAGGCGCTCGCCGTCGATCACGTACGTCGGGGTGCCGGTCACGCCGATCGCCTTGCCCTCGGCCTGGTCCGCGTCGACGATCAGGATGTGCCGCCCGTCGATCAGCGCGGTGTCGAACTCCTCGACGTCCAGACCCAGTTCGCGCGCCACGTCCAGCAGCATCGGCTCGCCGCGCTCGGCCAGCTCGGCGGTGCGCGCCAGGACGGCCTCCGCGTAGGGCCAGCCCTGCCCCTGCTCGGCGGCCTCCTCGGCGGCCTGCGCCGCGGCGAAGGAGTGCTTGTGCTTCTCCAGGGGGAAGTGGCGCAGCCGGATGTCCAGCCGGTCGCCGTAGCGGGCCCGCAGGGCGCGTACGTCCTCCAGGGCGCGGTGGCAGTCCGAGCACTGGAGCTCGCACCAGACGTCGAGGATCACGGAATCGGTCATACGGACAGTCTCCCAGCCCCGGCCCGGCCCACCGACCGGGACCCAGGGAGGAGGAGCGACCCGGAGATGTCCCGGAGATCCGCCCCGGGGCGACTGCGGACCTGGCCCCGGCGGCGACGGGCGGTGCAGGATGGACAGGGACAGATCGCCTTGCCGCCGACAGTCCGGAGGACCGCATGCTTGCCGAGACCATTTGCTCCGCGGTGTCCGCGGCGGGCCTGGGCATCGCCGCGCTGACCGCCTACCGCAAGCGCTTCCTGGCCGCCGCGCGGATCACCGCGTACGCGCTGGTGCCCATCGGCCTCGTCCTGACCGGTGTCGTGGAGTGGGTGTCCGGGATGGTCTTCAAACCGTCCGTCTGGGCCGGCTTCGGGCTGCTGGCGCTGGCCTGGCTGCTCCTCGCCGCCACCCGGGCCGTCGAGCGCCGCCGCCTGGGCGCGTCCGGGGAGCCCGCGAAGAAGAAGGCCAAGGGGAGCCGGGCCCCGGAGGCCGTGGCCCCGACGGCCTCCGCGCCGTCCCTCGGCGCCGCCGGAGCCGGTGCGCAGCGCGAGCCCGCGCCGCACCGCAAGCCGGCGGCCGCCGCTCCCGCCGACGACTTCTCCGACATCGAGGCCATCCTCAAGAAGCACGGCATCTGACTCCGGGGCCGGTCCGCAGGACACCCCCGGAACGGGCCGAAGGGCGCCCGGTCCACGAGATCGAGCGAACTGCCGCGCGGTTGTTGGCGTGTTGAGGGGCGGACGGCGGCCCGCTGCGTCATCATCGCCCCGACATGCTCGAGACATCGCAGAGTGAGCCCTCGGTGCCCGTGCCGGTACCCGCCCCCGCCGCGGAGGAGCCGCGAGGCTGCCTCTTCGCGCTCTCCCAACCGCCCCTGATGATCTTCCTAGCGGTGATCGGAATCCTGCTGCTGCTCGCCGCCGTGCACGACCTCTTCATGCTCTGACGGTCCCGCGTCGGCCTCCTTGCGCCGGGCCCGGTACGCCGCCACGTGCAGCCGGTTCCCGCAGGTCCGGCTGTCGCAGTAGCGCCGGGAGCGGTTGCGGGACAGGTCCACGAAGGCCCGCCGGCAGTCCGGGGCCTCGCAGCGGCGCAGTCGTTCCTGTTCGCCGGAGACCACGATGAAGGCCAGGGCCATGCCGCCGTCGGCCGCGAGGTGGTCGTCCACCGACGCGCCCGGCGCGAAGTAGTGCACGTGCCAGTCGTAGCCGTCGTGGTCGGTCAGCTGCGGGGTGGTGCCCGCGGTGTCCACGAGCTCGTTGATCAACGCGGCGGCCGCACGGGGATTCGGTGCCGCGAAGACCTGGGCGAATTTGGCGCGCACGGTCCGGACGCCGGCCAGGTCGCGGGCGCCGAGCTCGCCGACGTCACTGATCGCGTACTCCTGGACGAAGCTGCGGAGCGAGCCGACGTCCGAGAGCCCGTCGGGCTGGTCCGCCTCGGCCGCGGTGTTCACCAGCGCGACGACGACGTCGAGCGCGCGACGGGTGTCGTGGGGGATCTGCACGGGGTCTCCCTAGGGGCCGGGCCTGCGGCGACGGGAGGCGCCGCCGCTGCCGCCCGACTCTAGCGGGTCCCCCGACGCACACCGGCGCCGTCCTCGCGGGTGGATTCCGCGGGAACAGCGCCGGCACTGCCGTATGTGGTTGTCCGACCCGCACCGTCGCCCCGAGTCGGACGGTGTCGAGCGGCTGTAGGCCTGGCTCAGCTTTCGGCCAGGATGTGGGAGAGCTCCTTGTCGAGGTCGAAGTGCCGGTGTTCGGTCCCGGGTGGAACCGCGGCGTCCGTCCGCTTGAGGAACGACTCGAGTGCTCGGGCGGGTGCTTCGAGCAGTGCTTCTCCCTCCGGTGAGCTCAGGGCGATGCAGACGACGCCCTGACCGTGGCTGCGGGACGGCCAGACGCGGACGTCGCCGGTACCGGTGGGCCGGTGGAGACCCTCCGCGAGGAGGTCGCGGGCGAATACCCATTCGACCGTCTCCTCGGCGCCGGTGTGGAAGGTGGCGTGCACGGCGTAGGGGTCGGCCGTGTCATACCGCAGGCCCGCGGGAACAGGCAGTGAGGACTCGCTCGACACAACGAGGCGCAGGTGCAGCTCGCAGCTGACCGTGGTGTTCATAAGCGCCAGGGCCTTTCGCTCAGTGTGCGCTCGGGGATTCGCACGTCGGCGAAATCGACATGCCACCTACGGTGCCGTTGTAAACCCCTCTGACCGTTTTGCGGACCTCTGGGTCCCTCGGACGGCGGATCCTCACCACGATTCGCGTGTGCTTCCGGCTCCGGTAGATTCGACCTCATGAATACGGGGAGTGACCGCGGAGCCAACGAGTCCGCCGCCGACGAATCCGCCGTGCGCGCCACGGGAGCCGCCGAGGGCGCGGCAGCCGCCGAGGGCGCGGAAACCGGGGAAACCGCGGCGGAGGAACCGCACGTGTCGAAGGCGCCCGCCTTCATCAAGGCCAGCAAGGGCCTGCACCTCAGCTGGCAGGTCGGCGTCTTCGTCGTCGGCCTCGCCGTGATCGGCGCCGGTGTGGCCATGCTCGTCCTGCCAGGACCCGGCTGGGTCGCGATCTTCGCGGGCCTGGCGATCTGGGCGACCGAGTTCGCCTGGGCCCACCTCGTGCTGCGCTGGACCAAGCGCAAGGTCACCGAAGCCGCGCAGAAGGCGCTCGATCCGAAGGTCCGCCGCCGCAACATCATCCTGACCAGCGCCGGCCTCGTCATCGCGGGCGCGCTGATCGGCTTCTACCTGTGGAAGTACGGGCTCGTCCTGCCCTGGAACCTCAAGGACCAGTGATGGTCATGGAGCACCGCTGACATGCGGTAATGTTTGCGGTGCGTCCGGGCGATTAGCTCAGTGGGAGAGCACTTCGTTCACACCGAAGGGGTCACTGGTTCGAACCCAGTATCGCCCACCCGGACCAGAGGCCCGGAGACTTTCACAGTCTCCGGGCCTCTGGCGTTACCGCAGCCGTCCGATCGCGTCCCGCAGCCGGCGGGCGTCGCGCAGCCGCTTCTCGTACGTCGCACCCACCGCCAGCAGCAGCAGGCCCGCCAGGGCTGGCGGCACCCAGCGCGGCAGTGCCCCCGCGACCTGCACCACGTACGGGGCCAGCTCGTGGACCGCCACCACCGCCAGCACCGCGCCGCCCAGCAGCAGCGGGGCCTGCAGCCGCCCCTGGGCGCCGATCAGGGTCAGGGCCAGCGCGGCCAGCCCCAGCAGCAGCGGGCGCACCCAGTTGCGGTCCTCCAGGGCCACCAGCAGGCTCGGCAGCAGGGTCGCCGCCAGCCCCGGGCCGTACGCCGTCCAGGACGAGGCCTGCGGGTCCCTGCGGCGCCGCAGGAAGCCCACCACGAGGGCCGGCACCGTCACCGGCAGCGTGTAGGCCTCCGGCGTCGTGACCCCGGCGTCGGCCAGCCGCACCCAGGTCGCCGCCGCGAACAGCGCCCCCGCCGCCCAGCCCACCGCGCCCGGCCCAGGCCTTCGCGGTCCTCGCCTACCTGCGGGCCTGCAACGACGAGCGCAAGGGCTGGGACACCAGCCCCGTCTGGAGCGTGGTCAACGGACCCTGGAAGCTGAGCAGTTACACGAT
>NZ_JARAYQ010000195.1:0-16775 GCF_033794505.1 Streptomyces sp. MB09-01
GGTCGCAGGGACGGAGGGCGGGGCGTTACGGCATCGGCTGGGGCGGGCGCGGACCGTGGTACTGCCCGCTCGGCCGCATCCGCAGCGGCCGCTCCTGGTACTCCTCCAGGGCGTGCGCCATCCAGCCCGCCGTGCGGGCCACCGCGAAGACCGTCTCCCCGGCCTCGGCGGCCATTCCGCACGACACGGTCAGCACCGCCAGAGCCAGGTCCACATTGGCGTGCAGCCCGCCCTGCCTGGCCATCACCGCGGCCACCTCGCGCGCCGCACCCAGGGCGGGAGCGGCCTGTTCCAGTCCCTCCAGCCGGGTGAACAGCGCACGCGCACGCGGGTCCTCCCCCCGGTACAGGCGGTGTCCGAGCCCCGGTACCCGGCGCCCGGCGCGGAGGTACTCCGCCACCACCGGCGCGGCCCCGCCCTGTTCCAGCACCTCCACCAGCATCCGGTGCGCGAGCCGTCCGGCCGCGCCGTGCAGGGGTCCTTCGAGCGCGCCGAGCCCGGCGGACACCGCCGCGTACGGGTGGGCCCGCGCCGAGGCGGCCACGCGGACGGCCAGGGTCGAGGCGGCCAGGTCGTGGTCGACCAGCAGGGCCAGCGCGAGGTCCAGTACGGCCAGGGCGTCCGGGTCCGGCTCCCGGGCCGTCAGCCGCGACCACAGCTGCCGGGCGATCCGGCCGTCACCGGCCCACTGGACCGTTCCCGCCTCGGGGAGTGCGCCGACCAGCGTGGGAATCAGACAGCGAGCGGAGCCGAGGACCGCCTCCTCGGACAGGTCGAAGCGCAGCGGGTCCGCCACCGCGGCAGCGGCCACCGCCACCCGCAGCCGGTCGATGGGGCCGCCGTGGGCCGGCAGTGCGGCCACCGCCCGCCGGGCCGCAGCCAGTACCTCCGGGGGAGCGGTGAACCGTGCGCCGTGCACGACGTTGCCCGTCCAGAGCCACTCGGCGACCTCCTCGTATCGGTACTCCGAGGCCAGCGCCACCGCGTCCACGCCCCGGAAGTAGTACTGGTCGGGCTCGATGAGGGTGAGCGCCGTGCGGACCGAGAGCTCTCCGGCGGGCGCCGCGGCCTCGCGCCGGCTCCGCCGTGCCAGCGCCTCCACCTCGGCCGCGTCGAAGGTGCTGCCCCGCCCGGCCGGATCGCGGCGGCTGGTGAGCTGGCCCCGGCTGACGTACGCGTACACCGTCGCCGGTTTCACGCCGAGCACGCCCGCCGCCTCCTGGGTGCTGAGCCTGCGCCCGCCGTCCGTCTGGTCGCTCATGACGGACACCCTACAGATGGATTGAATATTGATTCAATCAACATTGACAGCGATTCAATCCATCATGGATGGTCGATCCATGAACACCACCGACAGCACCATCGAAGGACCGCGCGGCCTCGCGGGGGTCGTGGTCACCGAAACCGAGCTGGGCGACGTCCGAGGCCGTGAGGGCTTCTACCACTACCGCCAGTACTCGGCCGTCGAGCTCGCCGCACGCCGCAGCTTCGAGGACGTCTGGCACCTGATGTTCCGAGGCGCACTGCCCGCCGACGCCGCCGAGCGGGCAGCCTTCGCCGCCGAAACCGCCCCGCTGCGCCACCTGCCCGGGGAGGTCCGGGACGCGCTGCCGGGCCTGGCCCGGGCCACCCGGCTCTCCGGCCCGCTCGCCGGGCTGCGCACCGCACTCTCGCTGCTCGGAGCCTCCGCCGGCTTCCGCCCGGTGTACGACCTCGACCCCGCCCGCCGGGCCGCCGACGCGCTGGCCGCGTGCGCCGCCGTACCGACCCTGCTGACCGCCCTGCACCGGCTGGGGCAGGGCCTGGAGCCCGTCGAGCCGCGCGACGACCTCCCGTACGCCGCCAACTACCTCTACATGCTGACCGGCGGGGAGCCCGGCCCGACCGAGACCCGCGCCGTCGAGCAATACCTGATATCCACCGTCGACCACGGCTTCAACGCCTCGACCTTCACGGCCCGCGTGATCGCCTCCACCGGCGCCGACGTGGCCGCCTGCCTGACCGGCGCGATCGGCGCGCTCTCCGGACCGCTGCACGGCGGCGCCCCCAGCCGCGCCCTGGACACCCTCGACGCCATCGGCACCGTGGACCGGATCGGGCCGTGGATCCGCGAACGGGTCCTGGCGGGCGACCGGATCATGGGCTTCGGCCACCCCGTCTACCGCACCGAGGACCCCCGCTCACGCATGCTGCGCGAGATCGCCCTCCAGTTCGGCGGGCCCCTCGTGGACTTCGCCGTCGAGGTCGAGCGCCAGGTCGAGGAGATCCTCGCCGAGCTCAAGCCGGGCCGGGAGCTGCACACCAACGTGGAGTTCTACGCGGGCGTGGTCATGGAGCTGTGCGGGCTGCCGCGCGAGATGTTCACCCCGACCTTCTGCGCGGCCCGTGTGGTCGGCTGGAGTGCGAACGTCCTCGAACAGGCCGCCGATTCGAAGATCATCCGTCCTGCCGCCCGGTACAGCGGCCCCACCCCGCCCCAGCCGGTGCCGGTGATCGACTGATCGACCGCGGAGGCTGGCTACGATCGACCGGGTGAACAGCAGGCAGCCCATCCCCGTCGTCGTCCTCGCCGGTTTCCTCGGATCCGGCAAGACCACCGTGCTGAACCACCTCCTCGCCGGTCGCGGGGGCACCCGGATCGGGGTCGTCGTCAACGACTTCGGCTCGATCGAGATCGACGCGATGTCGGTGGCCGGCCAGGTCGGGGACTCGATGGTCTCCCTCGGCGGCGGCTGCCTGTGCTGCGCCGTCGACGGCAGCGAGCTGGACGCGTACCTGGAGAAGCTCTCCGCTCCCGTCCACCGCATCGACGTGATCGTCATCGAGGCGAGCGGGCTGGCGGAGCCCCAGGAGATGATCCGGATGCTCATGGCCAGCGAAAACCCCGCCATCCGCTACGGCGGGCTGGTGCAGGTCGTGGACGCGGCCGAATTCGACGCGACGCGGGCCGTGCACCCGGAGACCGACCGCCACCTCGCCGTCGCGGACCTGGTGGTGCTCAACAAGACCGACCGCGTCGACCCCGGCGAACGGGCCCGGATCGAGACGGAACTCGCCGCGCTCTGCGCCCCCGGCACCCCGGTCGTGGGCGCCGACCACGGGCGGATCGACCCGGAACTGCTCTTCGACCGGCGCCCCTGGACCGAGACCCGGGGCCAGCTCTCGTTCGAGGACCTCCTCGCGGAGGCCGACGGCCACGACCACTGCACCCACGCGCACGCCGCCTACGAGAGCACGGAGTTCGCCTCCGACCAGGCCCTCTCCCCCCGCCGGTTCATCGACTTCCTCGACCGGCGGCCGGCCGGGCTCTACCGGATCAAGGGCTTCGTGTGGTTCGGGGTCCCGGGGCACGAGGAGAAGTACGAGGTCCACGCGGTCGGCCGGTTCCTCCGCTTCGCCCCGCAGCCCTGGGGGCGGGGCGAAGCGCGCCTGACGCAGCTCGTCCTGATCGGCTCCGGCACCGACGGGGAGGGGCTGGTGCGGGAGTTGGAGGCCTGCCGCGAGCAGGCCCCGCAGAACGCATCCCCCGAGAGCATGTGGGGCGTGCTGCGGTACGTCGCCGTGCCCCGGCCCGCGGCCGATCCCGGAGCCGAGGCCGAGGCCGAGACCGGTCCCGGAGCCGAAGCCGGGCCGGAGCCCGGCTTCGGAGCCGGGGCCCTCTGACGCGCCGGCCGGGAGACCGGTCGAGCCAGCTCAGCCGGCGGGAACCGTCTCACGCAGGAAGGCGATCAGCAGGTCCGTCACCGCGGCGGGCCGCTCCAGGCTGGGGAGATGGCCGGCCCAGGGCAGTTCGACGTGCCGGGTGTCGGCGAGCAGCCCCGGCAGCTGGGCCGCGATCTCCCGGAAGTCCGCCAGGTCGAGGCCGCCCGAAAGCGCGAGACCGGGTGCCTTGACCGCTGACAGGTCGATGTCCACGTTCTTCCGCCCTGCCCCCTCGGGGGCGGCCAGCTGCACCTCGAAGGCACGCCGCTGCATCTTGCGCACCTCGTCCCGGACCGCCTCCCCGGCGTCCGGCCCGAGGAAGGTGTCCACGTTCAGTTCCACGGCACCCGCAATGTCACCCGCCTCGATCAGCGCGTCCTCCCGTTCGCCGAACGCGCGCAGCTCAGCGCTGGGTTCATGGCCGGGCAGCCCGGAACACAACAGCGCCATGGCGGAGACCCGGTCCGGGCGGCGGGCGGCGATCTCCACGGCAACCCGTCCGCCGTACGAGGAGGCGATCAGCGCCGCCTGCTCGATGCCGAGGGAGTCCAGCAGGTCCAGCACGTCTTCTGCGTCGTTGTGGCGCCGGGCCGGCAAGGGGCTCTGGCCGAAGCCCCGGAAGTCGCAACGCACCACCCGGTATCCGGCATCGACCAGGGCCGGCCACTGCGGATCCCACATCCTTCGGTCGCACACCGCAGAGTGCAGCAGTACCAGCGCGGGGCCGTCGCCGGCTTCATCGTAATCAAGAGTCATGCGGCAGACCCTAGGCGACCTCGACGCCGTACTCGCGCAGCAGGTCCTCGAGACCGCCGCGGTAGCCCTTGCCGCCGATCACGAAGTCCCAGTCGCCGTTCGACCGGCGCCGGAACGAGCCCAGCACCAGGGCTGTTTCGCCGGCCCGCCCGTCGGAGACCTCCAGCTGACCGGCCTCCGCGCCGCAGGCGTCGAGGAGCCGGATCCGGGCGTCGGTGAAGCCGGCCAGGTCGGCGCGCGGGTCGGCCTCGGGGTCGACGGCCGCCACGAGGACCAGGCGGTCGGCCTCGCGCGGCAGGGCGTCGAAGGAGACCTCGAGGGCGGCCTTGTCGGGCGCCGCGTGCGCGCGGGCCCGTACCGAACCGTCCGGGGTCCGCGGGTTGTTGAAGAAGACGAAGTGGTCCTCGCTCAGCACCCGGTTGCCCGTGCAGACGAGCGCGCACACGTCCAGCGCCACCAGGCCCGACCAGGACATGCCGAGCACGTTGTGGTCCGCCGAAGGGGCGGGCTCCGCCGCCCGCTGCGCCGCCGGACCACCGCCGAGCCGGCCGCGCAGCCCGTACTGGTGCAGCAGCTCCACGAGTTCGGCCCCGGGAACCAACTCCAGTGGCTTGCCGTTGGCAAAGGTGTACGACGTCGGCCCGAAGGACGAGGTGGTGACGAGCACCCCCTTGTTCGCCCCCGCGTCCTGGACCGTGCCGTACAGGTCCCGTACTGCCGTCGGCGGGACGGTGTTCCGGTAGCGCTTGACCTGCACCACGATCCGACCGCCCCGGATCGGGGCCGGGTCCAGCGCCTCGACGTCCACCCCGCCGTCGCCCGACCGCTGGGTGGTCACCGCCTCCATGCCCATCGCGCGGAAGAGCTCCGCCACCAGGTTCTCGAAGGCGATCGGGTCCATTTCGAAGAGGTCCGGCTCGTCCTCACCGTTGCCGGACTGCCCGCCGTGGCTGACGACGCCGCCGACCTCGCCCGGTCTGCGACCGGCGCGGACCCCGGCCCGCTGGTCCGGCCGCGCGGACAACTGCCCGCGCAATCCCTCCACCAGGCAGTCCACCGCGCTGACCTGCTCCAGTCGCAGTCCTGCGAAGGCGGACCGCTCCGCCGACACCGTGGCGAGCACGATCTGCGCCTCGCGCCCCGTCACCGGATCGTGGTCGTCCACGAAGCCGTTGACGACCACCGAGTCCAGGGCGCCGAACTCGTCGGCCGCGTACAGATCGCGCACCACCAGCAGCACGCACTGCGCCAGCAGGTCCCGGTACAGTGCCCGCCGCTGCGTGACCGGGCGGGCCGTCTCCTTGTCCTGGTCCGTACTCGGGACGTACCGCACCGATTTGGCCTCCGGTACCACCCCGAAACGAGGCAGCTCCCAGTCGAGCACCAACTGCCGCGCCGTCTGGTCGTACGCGGCCGACACCTGCCTCGGCAGTTCCTCGGGCCAGGCCGTTGAGGCGTACAGGGCCGCAGAGAAGTACTCGACCACCGCCTCCGCATCGCCCGCGCGCAGTCTCGCGGCCAGCTCGCTCAGCCCGCGGTTGTGCGCACGGATCGCGGCAAGCTGCTCGGCCGCCCACCGGTCGTACTGCTGCCGGTTCTCGGCGAGCTGCTGCAGGCGCCGGGTCTCCGCGGCGTGCGCCTTCTGGTAGGCCCTGGTGTACTGGGCGTGCGCCTCGTGCTCCGCCTGGGCCCGCCGGTAGGAACCCAGCGCCATGCCGCTGCTCTGCTCCTGGAACTGTTCGATGCGGGGCATCGCCACGGGATGCGCCAAGGAACCCGGACGGAACGGTTCGAGCTCCTCGCTCTCCACCAGGGAAGCCATCCGGAATGCCGTCGCCCGGCAACCCGTGGCCAACAGGTTCTGCAGCGCAACGACTTCGGCCTCTATGGCCTCCGTACGACGCCGCGCCTCAACCTCGCGGTGCTGTCGGTAGGCGGCCTGCTGTTCGCGCTCGCCCCGGGCCACGTCCCGGTCCCATGCCCGCCGGCGGCGCTCCGCCTCACGCTGCTGGATCACCTGCGTCCGCTGCTGCCTGCGCTGGGCCTCGGCCCAGTCTCCGATCATCCCGCTCGACTGACGGCCCACCAGTTTTCCCCCGCCCCCACCACAAGCACCAACGGGAAAACACTAGTCGCCATTCGGGTGGTACGTCCCCCGGACGTACCACCCGAATGACCTCGTACCTCCTACAGCGCGGCACCCGCCAGCGCCGCGACCGACGCGGGCAGCGCCGTGCCCGAGCCGTCCCGGCGCGGGTCCACGGCCGGCAGCTCCGCCGGAGTGCCGTTCGCCGCCGCCGCGCGGACGGGGGAGCCGCCCGCCCAGGCCAGCACCAGCACGTCCTCGCCCTTCAGGAACCGCTGGCAGCGCACACCGCCGGTGGCCCGGCCCTTGCGCGGGTACTGGTCGAAGGGGGTCAGCTTCCCGGACAGCACGGAGTCGTCCAGCGTGCCGTGCGAGCCCGCCACGGTGAACACCACGGCGTCCCGTCCGGGGTCGACGGCCGAGAAGTGGATCACCTTGGCGTTGCCGGCGAGCTTGATGCCCGCCATACCGCCCGCCGGGCGGCCCTGCGGCCGGACCTGGCCCGCCGGGTAGCGCAGCAGCTGGGCGTCGTCGGTGATGAAGACGAGGTCCTCCTCGCCCGTGCGCAGCTCCACCGCGCCGACGATCCGGTCACCGTCCTTGAGGGCGATGACCTCGAGCTCGTCCTTGTTGGCCGGGTAGTCCGGCACGACGCGCTTGACCACGCCCTGCTCGGTGCCCAGGGCCAGGCCCTGCGAGGACTCGTCCAGCGAGATCAGACAGATCACCTTCTCGTCCGCCTCCAGCCCGGACAGGAACTCCGAGACCGGGGCGCCGCCCGCCAGGTTCGGCGCGGCGTGCGTGTCCGGCAGCTGCGGCAGGTCGATCACCGACAGTCGCAGCAGCCGCCCGTACGAGGTGACCGCGCCGACGTCGGCGCGGGCGGTGGCCGCGACCTGCGAGACGATCAGGTCGTGCTTGGCGCGGGCGCCGCCCTCCTCCTCCGGCAGCGGATCGCCGTTCGCCGTGCGCGCCAGCAGGCCCGTCGACGACAGCAGCACGCGGCAGGGGTCGTCCGCGACCTCCAGCGGAACCGCCGCCACCGCGGTGCCCGCCGACTCCAGCAGCACCGTACGGCGCCCGGTGCCGAACTTCTTCGCGACCGCCGCCAGTTCCGTGGAGACGAGCTTGCGCAGCTCCGTGTCGGACTCCAGGATCCCGGTCAGCTCGTCGATCTCCCCGGTCAGCCGGTCGCGCTCGGACTCCAGCTCGATCCGGTCGAACCTGGTGAGCCGGCGCAGCGGGGTGTCCAGGATGTACTGGGTCTGGATCTCGCTCAGCGAGAACCGCTCCATCAGCCGGGCCTTGGCCTGCGCAGAGTTGTCGCTGTCCCGGATGAGCCGGATGACCTCGTCGATGTCGATGAGCGCCACCAGCAGGCCCTCGACCAGGTGCAGCCGGTCCCGGCGCTTGGTGCGGCGGAACTCGCTGCGCCGCCGGACGACCTCGAAGCGGTGGTCGAGGTAGACCTCCAGCAGCTCCTTGAGGCCCAGCGTCAGCGGCTGCCCGTCGACCAGCGCCACGTTGTTGATGCCGAAGGACTCCTCCATCGGAGTCAGCTTGTAGAGCTGCTCCAGCACGGCCTCCGGGTGGAAGCCGTTCTTGATCTCGATGACCAGGCGCAGGCCGTGCGAGCGGTCGGTGAGGTCCTTGACGTCGGCGATGCCCTGGAGCTTCTTCGAGCCGACCAGGTCCTTGATCTTCGCGATGACCTTTTCGGGGCCGACCGTGAAGGGCAGTTCGGTGACGACCAGGCCCTTGCGGCGCGCGGTCACGTTCTCCACGGCCACCGTCGCGCGGATCTTGAAGGTGCCGCGGCCGTTCTCGTAGGCGTCCTTGATCCCGGAGAGGCCCACGATCCGGCCGCCGGTGGGCAGGTCGGGACCCGGCACGAAGCGCATGAGCGCCTCCAGGTCCGCGTGCGGGTGGCGGATCAGGTGGCGGGCGGCCGCGATGACCTCGCCGAGGTTGTGCGGGGGCATGTTGGTGGCCATGCCGACCGCGATCCCGGACGCGCCGTTGACCAGCAGGTTCGGGTAGGCGGCGGGCAGCGCGACCGGCTCCCGCTCCTGGCCGTCGTAGTTCGCGGTGAAGTCGACGGTGTCCTCGTCGATCGACTCCGTCATCAGCGACGTGGCATCGGCCATCTTGCACTCGGTGTAACGCATGGCGGCCGGCGGGTCGTCGTTGCCGAGCGAGCCGAAGTTGCCGTGGCCGTCGACCAGCGGGAGCCGCATGGAGAAGGGCTGGGCCATGCGCACGAGGGCGTCGTAGATCGAGGCGTCGCCGTGCGGGTGGAGCTTGCCCATGACCTCGCCGACGACACGGGCGCACTTCACGTAGCCGCGGTCGGGGCGCAGCCCCATCTCGTTCATCTGGTAGACGATGCGGCGGTGCACCGGCTTCATGCCGTCCCGGGCGTCGGGCAGGGCGCGGGAGTAGATCACCGAGTACGCGTACTCGAGGAAGGAGCCCTGCATTTCGTCGACGACGTCGATGTCGAGGATCTTCTCCTCGAAATCCTCCGGCGGCGGGGTCTTCGTGCTGCGGCGGGCCATCGCTGCGCGGCTCCTTAACCAAAAATGGGGTGTGCTGGGGGTCTGGCTGGTCTGCGGGGGGTCTGGCTGGGTCTGGCCGGTCTGGCCGGGGCGGGCGGGTGTCCGGACGGGTATGACGCGGACCATTGTGGCCCGAGGCACCGACAACGCCGACTCCGACCCCGGGGGAGTGACCCGGGAACTTATCCGGCGGCCGACGCGCTTGCATACAGTGGCAGGTCTGACGGAAATCTCTGCATCGCGATCGAAGGGACCACATGCCCATGGGTCACACGGCCACAGCCCAGGCCGGCTCCGGCGGCCTGACAGCGACCGAGCACCGGCTGGCCAACGGCCTGCGCGTGGTGCTCTCCGAGGACCACCTGACCCCGGTCGCCGCGGTCTGCCTCTGGTACGACGTCGGCTCGCGCCACGAAGTCAAGGGGCGTACCGGCCTGGCTCACCTCTTCGAGCACCTGATGTTCCAGGGTTCGGCGAGCGTCCCGGGCAACGGGCACTTCGAGCTGGTCCAGGGGGCCGGCGGCTCCCTCAACGGCACCACCAGTTTTGAGCGCACCAACTACTTCGAGACGATGCCGACCCACCAGCTGGAGCTTGCGCTCTGGCTGGAGGCGGACCGGATGGGGTCCCTGCTGGCCGCCCTGGACGACGAGTCCATGGAGAACCAGCGCGACGTCGTCAAGAACGAGCGCCGCCAGCGCTACGACAACGTCCCGTACGGCACGGCCTTCGAGAAGCTGACCGCCCTGGCATACCCCGAGGGCCACCCGTACCACCACACCCCGATCGGCTCCATGGCCGACCTGGACGCCGCGTCCCTGGAGGACGCGCGCACCTTCTTCCGTACGTACTACGCGCCCAACAACGCGGTCCTCTCGGTCGTCGGGGACATCGACCCCGAGCAGACCCTCGCCTGGGTCGAGAAGTACTTCGGCACCATCCCCTCGCACGACGGCAAGCAGCCGCCCCGCGACGGCTCGCTGCCCGACGTCATCGGGGAGCAGCTGCGCGAGGAGATCGTCGAGGAGGTCCCGGCCCGCGCGCTGATGGCCGCCTACCGGCTGCCGCATGACGGCACCCGTGAGTGCGACGCCGCCGACGTGGCGCTGACGATCCTGGGCGGCGGCGAGTCCTCGCTGCTGCACAACCGGCTGGTACGCCGTGACCAGACGGCCGTCGCGGCCGGCTTCGGCATGCTGCGCCTGGCCGGCGCGCCCTCGCTGGGCTGGCTCGACGTCAAGACCTCCAGCGGCGTCGAGATCCCTGCCATCGAGGCGGCCGTGGACGAGGAGCTCGCGCGGTTCGCCGCCGAGGGCCCGACGGCCGAGGAGATGGAGCGCGCCCAGGCGCAGCTGGAGCGCGAATGGCTGGACCGGCTGAGCACGGTGGCCGGCCGCGCCGACGAACTGTGCCGCTTCGCGGTGCTGTTCGGCGACCCGCAGCTGGCCCTGACGGCGGTCCAGCGCGTCCTCGACATCACCGCCGAGGAGGTGCAGGCCGTGGCCGCGGCCCGACTGCGCCCGGACAACCGCGCGGTGCTCGTCTACGAGCCGATCGCGGCAGACGACGACGAGAACGACGAGTCCGACGAGAACGAGGGGGCGGAGCAGTGAGCGACACCGCAGCCGTCACGATGACCTTCCACCCGCGCCCGCAGGCCGGCGAGCCGCAGCCGTGGGCCTTCCCGGCCCCCGACCGCGGGGAGCTGTCCAACGGGCTGACCCTGCTGCGCTGCCACCGGCCGGGCCAGCAGGTGATCGCGGTCGAGGTGAACCTCGCCGCCCCGCTCGACGCCGAGCCCGAGGGCCTGGACGGCGTGGCGACCATCATGGCGCGCGCGCTCTCCGAGGGCACCGACAAGCATTCCGCCGAGGAGTTCGCGGCCGAGCTGGAGCGCTGCGGCGCCACCCTGGACGCGCACGCCGACCACCCGGGCATCCGGGTCTCCCTGGAGGTCCCGGCCTCCCGGCTGGCCAAGGCGCTGGGCCTGCTCGCCGAGGCGCTCCGCGCCCCCGCCTTCGCCGACGCCGAGGTGGACCGCCTGGTGCGCAACCGGCTCGACGAGATCCCGCACGAGCTGGCCAACCCCCAGCGCCGCGCCGCCAAGCAGCTCTCCAAGGAGCTGTTCCCGGCGTCCCTGCGGATGTCCCGGCCGCGCCAGGGCACCGAGGAGACCGTCGTCCGGATCGACTCCGCCGCCGTACGCGCCTTCTACGAGGCCCACGTACGCCCCGCCACGGCCACCGTGGTGGTCGTCGGGGACCTGACCGGCATCGACCTGGACGCCGTGCTGGCGGACACCCTGGGCGCGTGGACGGGCAACACCGCCGCGGCCCTCCCGGTGCCGCCGGTGACCGCCGACGACACCGGCCGCGTGGTCATCGTGGACCGGCCCGGCGCGGTCCAGACGCAGCTGCTGATCGGCCGGATCGGGCCGGACCGGCACGACCAGGTCTGGGCGGCCCAGGTTCTGGGCACGTACTGCCTGGGCGGCACCCTCACCTCCCGCCTGGACAAGGTGCTGCGCGAGGAGAAGGGGTACACCTACGGCGTGCGCGCCTTCGGCCAGGTGCTGCGCTCCACCGCCGACGGGAAGGGAGCCTCGATGCTCGCCATCAGCGGCTCGGTGGACACCCCGAACACCGGACCGGCGCTGGAGGACCTCTGGAAGGTGCTGCGGACCCTCGCGGAGGGCGGTCTGACCGACGCCGAACGCGACGTGGCCGTACAGAACTTGGTGGGCGTGGCCCCGCTGAAGTTCGAGACGGCGGCCTCGGTCGCCGGCACCCTCGCCGACCAGGTCGAGCAGGAGCTGCCGGACGACTACCAGGCGCAGTTGTACGCGCGGCTCGCCGAAACCGGCACCGTGGAGGCGACCACGGCGGTCGTGAAGGCCTTCCCGGCGGACCGCCTGGTCACGGTCCTGGTGGGCGACGCGGCAGTGATCGAGGAGCCGGTGCGCGCCCTCGGGATCGGTGACGTCACGGTCGTCACCAACTGACCTGTCGGTGACGGCCGGCTGACGGTCGACCGACGCACCACGAAGGGGCTCCGGCGGGCTTATCCGCCGGAGCCCCTTTTGTCCGTTTGGTGGCTAGGTTGCTTGTATGCGGTGTGGCGTACGCAACAAAAAGGCGCGTCTGTTTGGCGATTGACTGATGATCCGCCTAGCGTCGGCCGTGCTGTTCGTCAGTTGTGCCCGCCGCACCCGCGGCACCGGACAGCGATCGCCGAGTCCCCGTCAGGCGCGAGCCTGGGGAGCCGGGGACCCACATGCGTCCCTGGGGTGAATCGGACCCCCTCGCAAGAGGAGGCCCGTAGGAGACCTTCCTGCTCCGAACCCGTCAGCTAACCCGGTAGGCGAGAAGGAAGGAAAGGATCAAACCCTTCATGGCGTTCGGCAGTCGTCCCGCTGGTACCGGTAAGCACCGTGGCTCCAGCCGTCTGAGCAAGAAGACCGCCGGTTACGCCGGTATCGCCGCGATCGCCACCACGGGTGTCGTCGGCTCCCTCGCCGCCCCGGCCTTCGCCGCGGACAATCACAGCAGCTCCGCCCCGGAGAACGGGCTGGGTGCCGTGGTCGTCGCCGAGGACCTCGCGGGTGACATCGCCGACCAGGCCGAATCCCAGCAGCGCGCCGCCGAGCACGCCGCCGCCAAGGCGCAGGCGGAGGCGGAGGCCAAGCAGAAGGCCGCCGAGTCCAAGCGCCTCGCCGAGGCCAAGGCGAAGGCCGAGCGCGACGCCGCCGAGCGTGCGGCCCGCGAGGAGGAGCGCAAGCGCCTCAACACCTTCGTCGCCCCGCTGGACAACTCGTACGTCAGCACGCAGTACCACGCTGGCGGCGGCATGTGGTCCTCCGGCAGCCACACGGGCATCGACTTCCACGCCGCCTCCGGCACCTCGGTCCACGCCGTCGGCGCCGGCACCGTCGTCGAGGCCGGCTGGGGCGGCGCGTACGGCAACAACGTCGTCATCAAGCACAACGACGGTACGTACACCCAGTACGGGCACATGACCTCGCTGAGCGTCTCCGTCGGCCAGCAGGTCACCCCGGGCCAGCAGATCGGACTGTCGGGCTCCACCGGCAACTCCAGCGGCCCGCACCTGCACTTCGAGGCCCGCACGGGCTCGCAGTACGGCTCGGACATCGACCCGATCGCGTACCTGCGCTCGCACGGCGTCAGCCTCTGACCCCGTCCCGCACCGCTTCGCCGAAGGCCCCGGCTCCCCGAGCCGGGGCCTTCGTGTTGCGTTTCCGTGCAAATGTTTCGTATTTCCGGCCGCTCTCGGAAATTATCGTGTGTTGCAATAGAGTCGCAGCACGCGCATGTGCGTGCAATGAGGCGGCAGTCGGAAATAGACGGAGGTTCGGTCTTGCGTATTCCTGCGCACGCGGTATGCACAGCAATCCGCGACGACATCGTCTCCGGGGTGTTCGAGCCGGGCGGCCGGCTGACCGAGGAGGTGCTGGCCCGCCGGTACGGAGTCTCGCGCGTCCCGGTCCGGGAGGCGCTGCGGACCCTGGAGTCCGAGGGCTTCGTGACCACGCGGCGCCATGCGGGGGCCTGTGTGGCCGAGCCGACCGAGCAGGAGGCCGCGGACCTGCTTGAGGTGCGGATGCTCCTGGAGCCGCTGGCGGCCGCCCGGGCCGCCCGGCGGCGCACCGAGGCGCACCTCAAGGTGCTGCGCGGGCTGGTCAGGCTGGGGCAGGAGCGGGCCAGGCGGGGGCAGGGGGAGGATCTGCGGTCGCTGGGCGGCTGGTTCCACGAGACGCTCGCCCAGGCGTCCGGCAGCCCCGGGCTGGTCGCGCTGCTCACGCAGATGCGGCACAAGGTGGCGTGGATGTACGTGGTGGAGGCGCCGCAGCGGCCCGTGGAGTCCTGGGCGGAGCACGGCGCGATCGTGGACGCGGTGGCCCGCGGGGACGCGGAGCGGGCGCGGGCGCTGACCGCGGTCCATGCCGACCGGGCTGTGGGGGCGCACCGGCTGCGGCTCCGCCCGGCGGTGAGCACTTCGCAACCTGCCGTAAACATGTCGAGCGGCCGGCATTAACAGGAGCCGTATACAAAGGGTGGCGTCGAGCACTGCTGCCGGAATTCGCGGCCGGTGTGAATTTGCGGCGCCAATGGCGCGGGCGGATCGTGGCCGGAATTGATTTCCGGCCTGCCGAATTTCCTGCTGAGCTGAATTCTGGGCGGCACGCTGTGCGCGGAACACCCGCTTCCCGGCGATCCGGCGCCCGGTGCGGCGCCTCGGCTTCCGGTGGGCGCCGCCCGCGGGGCTCCGATGCCGAGAACGCCGAAGCCGCGGCCCCTGCTGACCAGGGCCGCGGCTTCGGCGCGGTACTGCGCGGGTCGAACCCGAAGGGTCAGACGGTCTCGGGGAGCTCCTCGAGACCCTCGGCGACCAGCTTCGCGAGGCGGTCCAGCGCGGCTTCCGCACCCTCGGCCTCGGAGGCGAGGACGATCTCCTCGCCGCCCTGGGCGCCCAGGCCCAGAACCGCCAGCATGGAGGCGGCGTTGACGGGGTCGCCGCCGGACTTCGCGATGGTCACCGGGACGCCGGAAGCGGTCGTCGCGCGGACGAAGATCGAGGCGGGACGAGCGTGCAGGCCCTCGGCCCAGCCGACGTTGACGCGGCGCTCTGCCATGGTGATGCCCTTCAGGGTTCTTACGGTTGTCTAGACCAGTCTCTCACGACGCCCGGAATGCTCCGACCGACCTCCGGCCCGGATCTGCCGCCGTTCGACGTCCCCAGCTTGCACTCATTCGTCCCGGGTTGCCTCATGCGCCGCGCGGGGGCTGTCCGGCCCCTCCCGGCCTTAAGGTGGCCCCATGACCACCGAGTCGGACCCCTCGTACCCGGCCCACTGGGAAGCCGATGTCGTCCTCCGCGACGGCGGCACCGCCCGGATCAGGCCCATCACCACCGAGGACGCGGGCCGGCTCGTCAGCTTCTACGAGCAGGTCTCCGACGAGTCGAAGTACTACCGGTTCTTCGCCCCCCACCCCCGGCTCTCCGACCGCGACGTGCGCCGCTTCACGCACCACGACTACGTGGACCGGGTGGGCCTCGCGGCAACCATCGGCGGGGAGTTCATCGGCACCGTCCGCTACGACCGCATCGGCCCCGACGGCCGGCCCGCCTCGGAACCGGCCGACGAGGCCGAGGTCGCCTTCCTCGTCCAGGACGCCCACCAGGGCCGCGGGGTCGCCTCCGCCCTCCTCGAACACATCGGAGCGGTGGCCAGGGAGCGCGGCATCCGCCGCTTCGCCGCCGAAGTGCTGCCCGCCAACACCAAGATGATCAAAGTGTTCACGGACGTCGGCTACCAGCAGAAGCGCAGCTTCGAGGACGGCTCTGTCCACCTCACCCTCGACCTCGAACCCACGGCCGAGTCCCTCGCCGTGCAGCGCGCCCGTGAACAGCGCGCCGAGGCCCGCTCGGTGCAGCGGCTGCTGGCCCCCGGCTCGGTCGCCGTCATCGGCGTCAGCCGCTCCGGCGCCGGCGTGGGCGCGGCCGCGCTCCGCAACCTCCGGGACAGCGGCTTCCACGGCCACCTCTACGCCGTCAACGAGGCCGTCACGCGGGATCTGCTCGACGGCGTACGGGCCTACCGCACGGTCGGGGCCATCGGCGGCCCCGTCGACCTCGCGGTGATCGCCGTTCCCGCCGACCGCGTCCCCGACGCGGTGGCCGCCTGCGGCGAGCACGGCGTGCAGGGGCTCGTCGTCCTGTCCGCCGGATACGGGGAGAGCGGCCCGGCCGGACTCGCCCGACAGCGCGAACTGGTGCGGCAGGTGCGCTCGTACGGGATGCGGCTGATCGGACCGAACGCCTACGGGGTGATCAACACCGCGCCGGAGGTGGAGCTCAACGCCTCGCTGACGCCTGCGCCGATGCCGATGCGGGGCCGGATCGGCCTCTTCACGCAGTCCGGGGCGATCGGCATCGCCCTGCTCTCCGCGCTGCTGCGGCGCGGCGAGGGCCTGTCCTCCTTCGTCTCCGCGGGGAACCGGGCCGACGTCTCCGGCAACGACATCCTCCAGTACTGGTACGACGACGAGGCCACCGACGTCGCCCTGATGTACCTCGAAACCCTGGGCAACCCGCGGAAGTTCACCCGCCTCGCCCGCCGGACGGCCGCGGTCAAGCCGGTGGTCGTCGCGAAGGGCGGCCGCCACACCCCGGCCGGGCACGTCGTTCCCGACACCAGGCTGCCGGAGGCCACCGTCTCCGCCCTGCTGCGGCAGGCCGGCGTCATCCGGGTCGACACGGTCACGGAGCTGGTGGACGTCGGCCTCCTGCTGGCCGCGCAGCCGCTGCCCGCCGGGCCCCGGATCGCGATCCTCGGCAACTCCGAGTCCCTCGGGGTCCTCACCTACGACGCCTGCCTGGCCCAGGGCCTGCGGCCGCTGCCGCCGCTGGACCTGACGACGGCGGCCGCGCCGGCGGACTTCCGGGCCGCGCTGGCCGCCGCGCTCGCCTCCGAGGACTGCGACGCCGTCGTGGTCACGGCCATTCCCTGGGTGAGCGAACACGCACTGGCCGACGATCTGGCCGACGCGCTGCGGGAGGCGGTGGCCGAGGTCCCTGGCAAGCCCGTGGCCGTGGTGCACGTGGAGCTCGGAGCGCTCGTCGAAGCCCTGTCCGCCACGCGCGCCCCTTCCCCC